>JAHFJA010000037.1 GCA_023246095.1 bacterium
CCCTCGCCTACAAAACCCCTCACGAAGTATATTTCCAACAAGGAAATGATAAGTTAATCACTAACCATTTCTCTATCTAAAATATCGTAAAGAGTTGTCCTAAGAAACCAGTCCAGTGTATACCTACCTTCCGTCCGTTATGACAACAAGACGACTTATATATGTATATTTTCAAGTAACTAGCGTGTTACTTCTGAGGAGGAAGATAGCATATTTATGTACTTTGTCAAGTGGTTTTTATGTGTAATAGTCTTATAAACAGAACAAAAGTAAGTGTTTAAGGCAGTGTTATCTTGACAAAAAGAGTAAAATATGGTATAATCATCGTAATATTGTTATTTTAAATTTAAAAAAAAGGAAGGTTTCATAATGAAAGGTATACAGAGACTTGACCAGTATTTAGCTAACTGGGAAGGATATATTGATTTACATAGAAGATATACCGAGCTTGCAAGAAAGGTAATAAAAAAACCGTTTGATACGAAGAAGTATTATAACCAAGTCGGGTATTCGTATGAACAGATTTGCGCGATGCAAAAAGTAAATCTAAGGCAAACGTTATTGGTAAATCCTGCGAAGCTTATAGATTTTACAGAGAACCAATTTACAATAAACTGTCTAAATACTTTTTTACCCAACGGGGTTCCTAACATGGAAGATTCTAGTGGTGTATTTAGGAGAATTCCTTATGATATTCTGCGTTGGTTCGCACATTCAAAAAAAGATTTTCATGTATCCGATACATTAAAGATGCTTTTAGACCATACAGATATATATGATATGTATCTTGATGAGGTATTATTTCCCTTTGAAACGTTTCTCATAACGCTGGAAACATCAGTTACGGTTGAAGAGGATATTACAGTGGATTCAATACTTTTTTTAAGATCAAATCTTGTGAATGCTCTTGATCATAAAGAATATACAAGATGGAGTGTTGTCTTGCTTGGGAGCGAACAGGAACAGCAGTTAAAATTTCTAGAACAAAATGAAAGGAAGTTCTTGAAGGCTGAAAGGGACAAAGATAGCGTAAGGCCTTATGCTGAACTTTTGAACCAGGTATCAAGTAACTACGCTATCCCAATATTGGAATTTCACGTAGAAAAAAATGAGAGAATGTCGGTATCCGACATGGTGAAACAATCTCAAGAAGAGAGTCCTCTCATGTCTGACTTACTTCTTTTACCTTTGAAAGTTGCAGTGTATTTGATGACATTAAAGTCTGCTCCTACTTCAGTACAAGAAAGAGAAAGATTTAAGCTAAAAAAGGCCGTAACAAAGTCTTTGTCTGTGGATGTATTTGCACTTGATCATGAGTACACCATAAGTTCATGGGCGCCTAGTGACAGTAACAGTGAGTCAAATAAGGACGCTACTCAGATATCGACAGGCACCCCCTCAGTGGTTTTTAGAAGAGGGCACTTAAGGAGAAAGCCAGGGATGGGTCGTGATCCTAACGCGCCAAAAGTCGTATGGGTACGACCAACTCTCGTAAATAGACATTTGGCAGAAACAAATAAAATAGTTGCTTCGGGAGCAACTATTAAATAATCTAATAAATAGGGATCAGTAGAAAAACTGGTCTTTTATTTTTTCCTCCACACAAACAACTCGCGCATCACCGTTTGTCCCGTTCGCGAGTAAATAAGTGATTCGCGTTTGCTTGGCGAAATAAACGGATCAAGCTCTTCTGGGAAGGTTTCATTCTTGAAACCCATCTTTTGGATGGCATCGATAATGGGTAATTCAGTGGTTTGATTTCCAATGTTCCAGATAGGCAAGATGATTGAAACAACACCGCCTGGTTTGAGGATTTCTTTAAATGCTTTGAAACTTTCTATGTAGAGTTCTGACAATTCTTTTTGAATTGTTTGAATGCGCGTTTGAGGAGTTTTGTTGTTCACGATTGGACCCAGCAGTGGTTCAGTAACAATACAATCGATGGAGTTGGGAGCGATTTCTTTTGCAAGATGGCGTACATCGCTTTGAAATAATCGCAGTGAGGTGGGGGAGATAGTGTTTGAATTTTGTTTCTCAGCCCACAATAAATTTTTCTCCGTGCGTTCTATGTTTTTCATTTCAAGGTCACTGCCAATGAGATTTCGAAATCCCATGAGCCACCCTTCCTGCAATACAGTACCCAACCCGCAAAACGGGTCGAGCAATACAGTCGTGGGAGAAGGGGAGACCCCGGTTATATTAATCATGATCTGTGCGACTTTTGGGGGAAGCATGCCGACGTCCATACTTTTTTCAGGACGATCCCAATCACGCTGGGAGTATTGTTCAAAAGGTTGTACCCATTCTGTTCTGCCGACGACCCATTTGCCGGCATTAAAGAGCAACATAAATTCTGTGTTGCCATCGTCGGTCAGATGTTGTTTTTCAACAACGACTGAAGATAGTGCATGTCCTTGTTGAGGCATAGCAAATCGTACGACACCGCCCTGACTTTTTAATTCTTTTTTTATTGAAAGCCCCAGGCGTTCAATACCTTTTGGGTTGAGGAGTCCGGGCTTGTTTGAAACGTTCCCTCGTGCTAGCGTGTACGCACTGATTCCAAAGACAACCTTTTCTTGTGGTGCCTCTGAGAGGTGGGTGATAAGATAATTATAGATAGTTTCGGGATTGTCAGAAATGGTATCAAGAACAACACCTGCTTTTATGGTACCACCAAGGCGGTTACAGATGGTTTTCAAATTAAGAGGGGAGTCGGTTGAGATTGTCGCGGCATCAGAAGAGACTACCTCTATCGCGTGGATAATGTTTTCTGATCGAAGCACTGCAGAAATTTCCGCAAGAGAAAGTTCTGTATGGTTTCCTAAGATGAAAAAATAGTTCATATGAATCGAATACTTGAATGGGGAATATATATAATGTTGTTTTCGCTCCCTTTGTATGTGGTGCGATTTTCTTTGGGACCCTTGCCGACAACGGTCGTTGAGATACTTTTTCTTATACTCTTGATGGGGTGGTTTGTTTCGAATCGACGTCGTTTTTCGGCAGCTTTTTCAAAAATCATCAGTGATATTCGAACCTATCCAGTTTTTGCAATAATCATCTCGTTGATCCTTCTTACTGCTACCATAGGGATTTTTATCGCTCCTGACAAGCTTTCGGCTCTGGGGGTATGGCGAGCGTACTTTGTTGAACCGTTTATATTCTTTCTTCTGTGCTTGTCTATAATAGATACACCCGGCAAGGTTCGCGGCACATGGTGGGCACTTCTTTTGTCGGGTTTGGGTGTCGCAGTGTTTGCGATTATTCAAAAATTCACAGGATTTGCTATCCCACTTGCATGGGTTGCCGAGCGTCGAGTTACGAGTATTTATCCATACCCTAATGCGGTTGGGTTGTATCTGGCGCCTTTGGTTGCTCTTTCACTTCCATTTGCTCGATACTATTGTACTCGAGATCGTTTAAAAGAAAAAATAAAAGGAGTCGTGGTGTTATGTGTCGCTATGGTCATGCTTGTCGCAATATATTATGCGCAGACAGAAGCAGCTCTTGTCGCTCTTGTGGTAGTAGGTATGGGGTATGGAGTGTTTGC
>JAHFJA010000007.1 GCA_023246095.1 bacterium
TGGAGCACCGGTCAGTGCCGGAAGAGCTGCTCTGCTCCTCAAAGCCTCGGTTGCTACCACGACTCCTGCGGGGGATGACTATGGAAATACCTTGACGTTTATTGCGGTGGGGACGTTTTAGTTGTCTTTTCCCTTTGCTTGGCCTATAATTGGTAAATATTACGCATAACCTTTCTTTTAATATGTCAGCAAACATAAAGCAGGTAATTTTTTGGGTTGTCGGTGCTTTGGTGCTTCTCGGTATAATAATTGCCATCGCTATTGCTACCTCACCTTCATCCAAACAAGGAGGCTCATCAACAAACCCAGTGAATGATACAAAACCCGTCTCGGACGATTGGATGAAAGGAAAAATAGATGCAAAGGTGCAAATTATCGAATATAGTGATTTGGAGTGTCCTGCGTGTTCAGGATATGAACCAAAACTTAAACAATTGACCAGTGAATTTGGAGACAAGATCGGTTTGACGTATCGCCATTTTCCTTTGAAGACTATCCACAAGAATGCGGAACGTGCATCATGGGCGGCAGAGGCAGCGGGCGCACAAGGAAAGTTTTGGGAAATGCATGACAAACTTTTTGATACACAATCTCAATGGGCAGATGAGGTTGATCCACTTGGTAAATTTGTAGGATTTGCAAAGGATCTTGGTCTTGATCAAGAAAAGTTTAAGACGGATTTCAATTCTCCATCCTTTCATGCAAAAGTTGACTCACAAGCTGCAGCCGGTGAGCGAGCAGGAGTTGATGCAACACCGACGTTGTTTCTTAATGGCACAAAATTGGAACTTCCACGAACCTATGATGATCTTAAAAATGCTGTAAAAAAAGCATTAGGGGAGTAATTTGGCAGTGTACTGAATCGGTAGTAATCGGATGAATCTTATATGAAACTTCTTGTTATTGATGGTCACAACTACTTATTTCGGTCGTATTATGGTGTGCCACCCGATCAGAGAGATGGGACAACTCCTCATCTTGTCTATACGTTTTTGGCCTCATTGCGTCGGATGGTCAATGTATTAGAACCTACACACATCGCGATCGTATTTGATTCACAGACGGGAACCGCAGCAAAGAAAGTACAAAGAGAGGAATACAAGGCAACGCGTCAGGAGCACGACGCGGATGTTTTTGAACAAAAGAAAATTTTAGACATGGTGTTAAAGAAAATTGGTATCTTTACTCTCGAGCATCCCGACTATGAAGGGGATGACCTTATTGGGAGTATCGCCGTTCAATGTGTATCAAAAGGTCTGCCGACTCTCATAGCTTCAGCGGATTTTGATTTCTCACAATTAGTAACGTCTGATATCTCGCTTCTGCGAGAACATAAAGGTGAATATGACATTGTGACTCCTCAACGAGTGGAAGAACTATTTGGTATCAAGCCGAGCCAGTATGTTGATTACGTCTCGCTTAAAGGCGATAGTAGTGATAATATTAAAGGGATTAAGGGGGTCGGCCCAAAAGCGGCGAGTCAATTGATCAACCAGTGGGGGAGTTTGGAACAAATATTTGAAAACATTGATTTTCTCCCCGAAAAATGGGCACGCTTATTCGAACACGAACACCAACGAATAATACAGGTGCGTGATTTTTTAAGAATTAATCATTCTATAACACTACTTCCTTCCTCATCACAATCATTTGAATTTTCGCGAGCCTCTCTAATGGCTCCGACACGATCGTTTTTGGATACCATATGAAAAATTTTATTAAAGGGTATTGGGGGTATTTTTTTGTCATGTGCGTCATGGTCGGGGTTTTCTCACTCGCTGGGGTAACGGATGCTGCAACAATGGCACAGCGTATGGCGGGGCGCATACTTTTGCAAGTGCAGTCGAAGGGTGAAGGATGGTATGTTCATCCAACAGAATTGCATCGATATTATCTTGGGCGGCCAAACGATGCTTTTTCAATTATGCGTTCAACGGGGCTTGGGGTCACCAACGCCAATCTGAATCGTATTGCGGTTTCCGGGTCAACTGGCATAGGAGACACAACCTTTGCCAAAAGTCTGTCGGGAAGGATCTTATTACAAGTACAATCGAATGGCGAGGCATGGTATGTCTATCCAGTTAATCTAAAACGATATTATCTGGGACGTCCTACTGATGCATTCGCGCTAATGCGCACATTGGGTTTAGGTATTACGGATAGTGATATTTCTACTATTCCTGTTCATGTCGATTCTTCTGTTCCTGTACCGGTAAGTACGACAGTACCCGATACAACTCTTACTGATAATTATGAAGCTCAGCGCACAACGATTCTTACCGACCTTAATGTACAGCGTAATTCGCATGGCCTTGCTTCGGTAAAACTTTCAGCTCTATTGTCCCAGGCTGCTCAGAATCATAGTGACGATATGACATCAAAAGGATATTACTCTCTTACCTCGCCTGATGGAACAAAAGCGACCGAGCGTGTGGCAGTGGTTGGGTATAAAGCTCACAGTGTGGCGGTCTGGCTCGATTCAGTTCCTAATGGCGCGTCAGCAGTTATTTCTCAGTGGATGACGAAGTCACCTGCCAATTTTTCGACATTAGCGTTAAGTAATGATTATCGTGAAATAGGCGTCGGAGTTGCCACTGTTAACGGTACGTCTGCTTATGTCATTATCTTTGCCATGTCCGATGCAGATTATTTCAGCACTTTCACCGATGCCCTTGCCGATCTTAGTAAAGTGCGCAATGATATGCTCGTCCGAGTGAATCAGGAACGTCAAAATGTGGGTCTATCACCTCTTGTCTTTAACGATAAACTTAACATTGCTTCACAAGGCCACACTGATGATATGCTTGCTCAAGGGTATTACAGTCATAATTCTCTTGATGGCCGCACTCCTGCCATGCGCATTACGGCTACAGGGTATCTCTATCAAGCAATGGGGGAAAATATTGCAAAAGGCCAGCGAACTGTGAAGGAAGTCATGGATGATTGGATGGCAAGTCCGGAGCATCGCGCAAACATTCTTAATCCGTTTTATGAAGATATAGGGATAGGACTTTCATTTGGAAAGAACACGAACGGGTATGAGATCTTATGGGGACAAGACTTTGGAAAACCACGATAATTGTTTATGAATAAAAAAATACGAGTGTGTGATGGTGGGTCGTGTCTTTATGATGGGGCAGTGAAAATTCTGCGTACGATTGAAGAACAGACTGGCCTCGCGCCAGGACAATCAAATAATGAATATGATTTCGACCGATGTGATTGCACTGGCCATTGTGGTATGGGCCCAAACGTTGTCGTTGACGATGAAGTGGTGATTCACGAGGCAGAAGAGGAGACGGTTATGGAAAAAATCAACAAGAAAGAAGGTGCACCACTGATACAAGGGGTTGATGTTGATATTGATGCGATTATGAAAGATTTGGTATAAATATAACCCCTCTTTTGAGGGGTTATTAAAAATATTTTTTATCAGTATTTTGGTAGGTAGTTTCCAGCGTTGAGAGCTTCATCGAGTGTAGGAAAATTGGTGTCTCTCGGGTTTACGATAAGATTACCAATCTTAAATGGAGAATAGACGTTAAACACATTCATAATGCGATGATCTTTGAAGGTAATACCCCTGTCTTCTTCTGGAAGATATACTTCGTCACAGAGATACTGATATCGTGTATTGTTTTCGAGAGCGAGAAAACCGTGGGCTACTCCTTTCGGCGCATGAAGCATTATTCCACAGGTTGGTTCGAGTATACAGGAAACTACGTTTCCAAATGTGGGTGACCCGACCCGCGTATCCAAAACGACGACCAGTGCTATTCCCGCATAACATTCAACGATCTTTGCTTGTGGGTGGTCGCTTTGAAAATGCAATCCGCGAAATACTCCTTCTTTACGAGATAGACTTTTATTTATCTGTTTAATAACAAACGGGATTCCTATATCTGAAAATTTTTCAACATGATACGACTCCCAGTTTGAACCCCGTTTTACAGGATTATCGGAAAATTGATCATCGAAACGCTCTGCATCGGGATCAATTGCATAACAACCTTCAATGTCATTACGTTTTCCCGTAAACTGTGTGGACATCCAGATTGTTGGTTTTGAATGAACTATGCGTTCTTCCATTGTTGTTTCTCCTCTATTAAAATAATCTGCCCCTACTTTAAGGGACGAATTTGGTTTTGTCAACCCCTGTTTGTCCTATAAAACCATGCTATAATGATTTCATTGTTCATAATTTTCATGTATGTCCGCACTTCAAGAAACATTCGAGCGTGTTGAAAAAAAGAAAGACGAGCAGCGTAAGATCCGTGCTCAAATTAAAGAAGCACAGGACGGCTCACAGTCTTATAAACGAATCAAAGAAGAAGGTCAAGCCCTTAAAGCTCGGAAGCAAAAGGTCGAGCAAGAGCTCCATAATGAATTTTTTTCAGAATACGAGCGTCTTGATAAATTAGCCCGTGATATTAAAGATGATCTTCAGATGCTTTCTGACCTTGCACTTACCTGCATAGCAAAAGGACAGACTGTTGAGGTAAAAGGACAGGATGATGTTGATTACGCACCATTATTCTCTGTTCGATTCAAAAAAGTGACATAGTATGCATCTTTCCCACGATAAAGAATACATTCATCATCTCAATCCTCGTATTTCTTCACGGGTGCGCGAGACGGTGTTTGGTATGGAAGATGGACTGGTATCAACGATGGGGGCGATTACCGGAATTGCCGCGGCAACCCGTGATCCGTTTATTGTTTTACTCTCAGGCTTCGTTATTGTGGCAGTGGAGTCAGTTTCAATGGGGGTTGGGTCGTATCTTTCAAGTAAGTCAGAAAAAGAGGTTAAATTAAATAAAATCAGAGAAGAAAAGCAAGAATTGAAGGATTACCCTCAATCAGAAGAAGATGAATTGTACGCACTTTACGTTGAAAGCGGCTGGTCAGAGGAATTGGCCAAAAAAATGGTAAAAGAAGCGTCAAAAAAACCGGCGTTGTTTCTCAATGAGATGGCGTTTCATGAGCTTAAAATTATCCCTGATAATCTCGAAGCACCTTTGGATAACGCGGTTTTCATGGGAATATCTTACGTGATCGGCGGTGCGGTTCCACTGCTTCCATATCTTTTTTTGCCGGTACCTATTGCATTGATGCTTTCAGTTCCTTTTACAATGATCGGAATATTTGTACTTGGTGTGGTGACAACAAAATTTACGGGGCGCACATGGTGGAAGGCGGGTGTTGAGATGTTTCTCCTTGCAAGCGCGGCGGCATTGGTCGGATATGGAGTGGGAAGGCTTGCTGATATGGTTATTCCCCATTAAAAATATATGGCACAAAGTGAAGTATGGGAGAGGGAATATAAACAACAATTGCTTGTCACTCGGGGTGAACAACCACAGGCAAGTGTTGCACGATTTTTTAAAACATTACGCAAAGAGAAGATCACACTCGAAGGGGTATATGTTCTTGATTTGGGGTGCGGGATAGGTCGTAACGCGCTTTATTGTGCACAGCAAGGTGCAATAGTAGTTGGTATTGAGATTTCAAAAGAAGCATTGAAGATCGCAAAGGAACGGATGAGAGAGGCAAAAGTGAAGGTTGAATATGTCCATGGTGACATCGGGTCAGTACTCCCTTTTGGTGACAATTTTTTTGATGTTATCTTGGATGTAACTTCGTCAAATTCACTTTCAGAATCGGAACGGGCGATATATCTTCAAGAGACTACACGCGTCTTGCAGCCCGATGGCCGTATGTTTGTTCGTGCTTTATGTAAAGATGGGGATGTAAACGCAAAACGACTTCTCAAAGACCATCCGGGAAAAGAAAAAGACACCTATATCATGCCTGAATTAGGTCTGGTAGAGAGAGTATTTTCTCGTGAGGATTTTCTTACTGCATACAAACCGTATTTTAATGTTTATTTTTTTGAAAAAGAAACACACTACTCAATGTTTAATGGTACACGATATCGGCGGAATTACTGGATTGCGTATATGAAGAAGAATTTAGATGCCTAGTTCGTCTACCTCTCCCAACTGCTGCAAAAAATACCGATCATGTGATACAACCAAAATGCCTCCTTGGTAATCTCTTAATGCGTGCTCAATTGCTTCTCGCGATGGAATGTCGAGATGGTTCGTCGGTTCATCAAGAATAAGAAGATCGTGTTCTTTCTGCATCAATTTCGCAAATGATAATCGTACTCGTTCACCAAAACTCAACGACTCAATTTTCTTGTAAATATCGTCGTTTGAGAAGAGAAATCCTCCTAGTACCGATCGTGCCCTTTCCAGCGTGAGAGATGTGTTGCTTCTTTGTATTTCCTCAAGCACGTTTTTTGCCGGGTCAAGAGTCTCGTTGGTCTGACTGAAATATCCCACACAAACATTATCGCCGATTTTCACTTCACCAGCGTCAGGCAATACTTCACTCATTACAATTTTGAGCAGTGTAGACTTTCCGCTACCGTTTTGTCCTGATATACAAAGTCGCTCGTGTCCGCGTACCTCAAAAGAGATATCACGAAATAATTCACGACCCGCAAATGATTTTTCAAGAGATTCAACCCTAAGAAGCAGCTTGCCAGTGTGTGTACTTCCCCCAAACCGAGCTGACTTCATGGTTTTGTTGTCGCTAGGTTTTACAATCGCTTTGTCGTAAATTTCACGTTGGATTCGCTTTTCCATTTGTCGTACTTGTCGACCTTTCGCAGGATCAACAAAGATGCTTGCTTCTTGGCGTTTGAGCGCAAGCCATTGCTCTAGCCGTCGTTTTTCTCGTTGTTGAAGTTCATAATCCTTTTCCCATTGCGCACGGCGTGCGCCACGTTCCTCTAGATACGCATCATAATTGCCTACATACTGTTCGATAGTGTGATTTGCAGGATCAAACTCAATAATACGACTTACAGTAGCATTAAGAAACGATCGGTCATGAGAAACAATCAATGCGCTTCCAGAAAACTTCCGCACAAATGATTCAAGCCAGTCAATTCCTTCGCTGTCTAAATTGTTAGTCGGTTCATCCATGAGAAGGAGGGTGGGTTGTGCACTGAGGGTCTTTATGAGTGCGAGGCGGGTTTTCTGACCACCACTTAATGAACCTATCGTTTGATTGACGTCCATATCGCCAAGACCGAGTTTGCCTAACAATGCCCATCCTTGTGGATGAGAGGGAAGTTCAAGATAATCTTCAAGAGTGCTGTTGTTGGGGGCATCTATCGTTTGTGGAAGGTATCCGACGATTTCCCGATCGAGCGTGATAGTGCCCGCATCTGGTTTCATTTGACCGGCGATTAGTTTGAGTAAAGTTGATTTGCCCGATCCGTTTTGGCCTATAATACCTACTTTCTCGCCCGCGCGTACGATAAAATTCAAGTCTTGAAAGAGAGACTTGCCGTAAATAGACGCACTGAGGTTGTTGATAACGATCATATGATTATAATTATATAGTAAAAAAGCCCGGCGAGTGCCGAGCTTTTCTGTATAGTTCAAGGATTTTTACCTCATTATGTACAGAAATATTCGCCCAGCACAAAACAACCTGCAGTCTTTGCTGATCGAATAAAATCTACGAGTAGAATTTTTTTTACTTCCATAAAATTTTGGTAACTTGATAAGACTATAGCGTAGATTTAAAAAAAATGCAACATCGCCAACTTGACAGAATCGAAAAAATAGTGTAGAGTAGGAATCACTGATTATTGTCAGCCTAAATTATATGACCAACAACACGAACAACTTGATGTTGACGCAACTCCTAGGAGCTGTGAATACCAACGCTATGAGCGGTGGTGTGCTTGTTGCTGTTTCTGTACAGGCTGCCCCAAAACAGGGAGGATATTTCTTAATGAACATGAAGCCATAATGGCTATACATCATCGTATTTATCAAGAAATATCCTGCCAAAAGCAGGATTTTTTAATTGCACATTGAAAATATTATAAATTGGAGGATAAAGGGAATGGAAGGAAAAGAGAGGGTTAGTAATCCGCTCGTATTTTTACTTCGTATGACGTGGCGATTTTCGGAAGGAAATCGAAATAACATCGTTATTTTTTGGTCATTATTCATGATCGCACGATCGTTGGAGCTATTTTGTCAGCCACTCATTGCAGCACGGATGATGGAGGTAATACAAAAAGTCGGAATTACACCCGAAAGTATCAAGACATTATGGGGATTACTTGGATTGATGGTGCTTACTGAAGCGGTATTTTGGATGTTTCATGGACCTGCACGGTTATTGGAATGTGCCAATGCTTTCATAGTTCGGAAAAACTATAGGTTCTTCCTTTTGAACGGCGTTTTAACGATGCCAGTTGAGTGGCACGTCAAACACCATTCTGGTGACACTATCGACAAAATAGAGAAAGGAACTAATTCATTGTATGATTTTTCTGCCGGCACCTTTGAAATCATATATTCGGGAGTAAATTTGATGGTAAGTTGTTTTATGCTGGGTTATTTTAGTCCTTTCGCTTTATCTATTGCTATTGTCGTGATGGCGATAAATGTAGCAATAACAATGAGATTCGATAAAGTTCTAGTTGTTCAATATAGAAAATTGAGTAAATCAGAAAATAGTATTGCGGAGAGCGTCAATGATATGATTTGCAACATACGCACGGTCATCATTTTGCGAGTTGAGCAACTCATCTTCAAAACGATCATGAGAAAGGTCGAAGAGCCGTTTTCTCTCTTTAAGAGAAATAACTATCTCAACGAGTGGAAATGGTTTTCAACCAGCCAATTTTGTCAAGTCATGATTGCTTTATCGCTGGGAATTTATTTTTTTCAGCATTCGGGCGCAAAAGGCGGAGTACTTGTGAGTAGTGTCTACTTGTTGGTGAGCTATCTCAACAAGCTGGGAGATTTGTTTTTTCACTTTGCGTACATGTATGGAGATATTCTCAAGCGTGCGGCACGAGTCGCAAATGCAGAAGAATTATCTCAAGATTTTCAACCAGTAAAAAATACTGAGCATGTATTACCTAAACATTGGCGCCAGCTTTCTATTGAAGGACTTAATTTTTCTTATTCAACTGATGGTGGAAAACGAATTCATTTGGATGATGTGGATCTTACTGTTGACAACGGAGAAAAGATTGCAGTGGTGGGACCCAGCGGCGGAGGAAAGTCAACTCTGTTAAGCGTCCTACGAGGAATTCTTCAGGCTGCCAGTGTTACGTTGAAGGTAGATGGTTACGAAATTCCTCAGGGTTTTGATGGTATAAGCCGCGCAGTATCATTTATGCCGCAACTTTCACAAATATTTGCCACCACTATATTGGGAAACATTACGATGGAGGATACGAAATATAGCGAGGAGATGGTGCAATATTACTCAGATATGGCATGCTTCACTGAGGTAATTCCTAATCTTCCTAATGGATTCGATTCATCAACTACAGAAGATGGGGTAGATTTGAGCGGGGGGCAACGGCAACGTCTTGCTCTTGCACGTGCACTAGCTCGTTGTGACGGAGATATTGTTGCATTAGATGAACCGACGAGTGATCTCGATGCAGAGAATTCGATGAAGGTATATCAAAATATTTTTCGTGAATTTAAAGACAAGACAGTTATTTCGTCTATACATCAATTACATCTTCTCCCATTATTTGATCGAGTTATTGTCGTCGATGAAGGAAAGATAGTGGGACAGGGTACTATAGATCAATTATTGGTTCATTGCGTTCAATTCCAAGAATTGTGGAAGAAATCCAATGTGCAACATAAAATAAAGGAAATCGTTAAATAATATATACCCTCGATGCCAACGCGCTTCGAGGGTTTTATTTTACATTGAAATCCCTGGCATGATAGGATAAGCGTTGAATCTGTAAACTAAAAACTGTATGAAACTCATTTTGGAGCTTAATGGAAACGACGTCGGATTGCCGTATAGTGAAAGCTATACCACGCCATATATTTTGCGCAAAACAGCGCTTGCAGTACTTTTTAACAATGCAGGGAAGATAGCTCTTTTAGACGTCTCTAATGATAAGTATCATAAACTGCCGGGCGGTGGGCTAGAAGCCGGCGAGGATGTGATTACAGCCCTTAGGCGAGAATGCCTCGAAGAGGTGGGAAGTCACATTGAGATAACTGATGAAATAGGTCTGACTATTGAATATAAAAATGAAAAGGGATTTTTGCAGATTTCATATTGTTATATTGCTCAGTCTGTAGGTGGCTTGGTGAGCCCTCAATATGAGGATGGGGAGTTAGAAGACGGTTTTCATCTTATCTGGGTTGATATAGACGAAGCGATAACGTTGATATCTCAGGATAGCTCTGCAACCAGTAGTGGAAAGTTTATTTGTAAAAGAGATTTGGAGATTTTAAAAGAAGCGAAACAAGTTATGCGCGTTAAGTAGCCATGCTTGAAGAAGTCGAAAGGATCGTGGTCTCTTATAAACATATGTCCTTTTAGTTAGGGGGGTGTTGCACTTGGAGAACGAATTGAAGCAAAGATTCTTGACATTCTCGCAAGGTTTGATATTATGGGCCTACTGTTCGTTTACAAATTAGTTCTCGAGAGAGATTTAGGTGTGTAAGGAATGGAAAAGAATTATAAAGATGAGGTAACCAAGATGCAAAAAACGCAGGTCATGGAAGATGAGTTGAGAAGCGTATTTACTCCCATGGATTTCTGGACAGTACCCACAAAGACATTGAGAGATTGGCGTGATGTGAACAATAACAGTCTCACTCACTATCTCCGTTCCTTTGGAGTGAAAACTAATAATGGTCTTAAAAGCAGCAGGGAATTATACTTGAAATTAGGAATACATCTCTATCAAGACCACAAGAAACTTAAAAGCTTATTGACCCTTGTTGTTTGCCCTGAACAGTATCTGAGGGAACAGATCACATGGGATACTATTTGGAGGAAAGAATGGACCGACAAATTTGGGTTGTTTACTTTTGAAGAAGTGGAAAGTGGTGGATTCACGTGTGATAACCAAGAGGCAGCGCACTCTCTCTATATAAAAAGGAAAGCAATGGTTGAACTGCCCCTATATGAAAAAATACTGTCTGAATTTGTTTCCGAAGAGAGGTTTAGTCAGATTGAAGTTATAGCCAACAATCATGCGTCCACTTTGAATAGGGTACTCTCTACGGACAAAGCTGCTATTTTGGAAGATACGTATAGTGGCGCGTTGATGGGGCTCGTACGACTACAGCAATATAAGGATCTTCCTGCATATATAAAGGTGGGGTTGAAGTTGTTTCCTGATCATCCCAACGTTGATGAATTAGTAAAACAGGGAAGAGATTTCTTGGAAAAGCGGGCAGAACTACTTGCGATTGAGGAAAAAGAGAAAGAATTAAAAAAGAGTTTGGTAAAAGTCGCTAAGATTAAAGATGAATTGTTGGCTGATGAACCGACAGTGCACCATTTGACGAACAAAAAACTTGCAGAACTATTTGTTGTTGCCATGAAGAAATATTCTGGTCATGTAGATTATAAAATAGTGAATGCGATTGAAACCAGCAAGATAAACATCGCACAGTTGTATAATCAGGAAAAAACTCTTGATAATTTTAAGGCAAAATATGTCGGCACAGGAGCCAAAGTGTTACTTTCAAGCATTTTGAAGTTCAAAGGTGATTTAAACCAGCTGACAATTCGTGATGCAGAAGGGGAAGTGAAGTCATTAAAAAAGATGACGAAGAAAGTATGGAATGTTGAATCAGACATATCATAAATTTTCTTCTTTATTCACGATTTTTGAGACCATATGGTCTCTTTTTTTATACTGTACACATTAATCAAAAATAGCAATACATTTGCTATTCCCATTGGAGATCCATATACTTTAGGTATTAAACATTTTATTTATTATATGAACAAGGTAGTACATTTCGAAGTGCCTATTGACGACGTGGAGCGTGCTAAGAAGTTTTATCGGGATGTTTTCGGGTGGGAGATTACGTCGGTTCCGATGGAGGGAGGAAGTACATACGAGATGGTGCGTACCGGTCCAGTTGATGAAAAAATGTCGCCCGCTGAGGTTGGCTTTATAAACGGTGGAATGACGATGCGCAGTGAACTGAAAGAGAACTCCGTGATAGTGATTGATGTCCCAAATCTTGACGAGCATCTTGCAAAGATCGAATCTGCAGGAGGAAGCGTTGTGATGCCTAAAACGTCAGTCGGTACCATGGGATGGTATGCGCGCGCAAAGGACTCGGAAGGCAATATTATTGGTGTTTGGGAGGTTATGCCAAAAGAGTAAAGGAGATATTAGAAATTTAAAATGCGCTTTGGAGGATTACTCGAAAGCGCATTTTATTTATTTTATATTAAAGCTGTGTTTTTGTGACCTCTGGTAGTGCGATAGGGCTTGGGTGTATCATATCAAAGTCTAAAATTTGACGTTCTCCATCGTTGAATGTTTTGTTGTATAACTTCTCAACATCCTCAGTGTATACAGTCAACGATACAGTATCAACATGTTCTACATCTGTTTTTTCGTACACAAACTGTATGTCATATTCTATTTTTGTTCCGCTTTTAACGATCACATCATCTGCAATTCTATATACATTGGGCCTTCCTTCTACTAATGAGAGGGCGGGACCAGGAATATAGCCGTTATCAAGTCTCAGACGACATGGTTGTCCATATCCCTTCTTGATTTCGCTATAAAGCATCATACCTCTCAGATTAACGGACCCTTCGAAACCAGGGTTAGTAACAACGATCAGTTTTGCAGCTACTCCAGAACCCCATTCATATACAGCAGAACTAACTTTTTTTACTTGGACTCTTACATTTTTAGAGCCGGTTGTCCAAGGTAGATCCTGGGGTGTTATTGTGGGTGGTGCTACGGAGATCTCCGCTTTTGGGGGATTGATTAAACCTAAAAGGTTATTTGCAAATCCCAAAGGTACGGAGTTCGCTGCATTATCCTGTACTTTTTTTAAATCCGTTTCTAATTGTTGAAGTTTTAATTCAACAGAAGGAGGGATACTATTTCCAGAGGCCTTGATTTCAGTAATACTGTCCTTTAAAACCTGAACATCATTACTTAATGAACTAATACTTATTAAGCTTTTGTTGTGTGAAGCAATGACGTCTGTCAAGCTGCTCCTCAGTGTTTTAAGTTCGGTTGTAATCTGCGATATAGAAGCGGTTATTTCAGGGTCTGGTGTGGTTGTGGTGGCTGCATTATTATCTACAATCATTGCTTGTGGACGTGAGGGGAGTACAACGGGTACTTCTTCTGTCGTTTTTAGTTCAACATTTGTTTTCTTTGGTTCTGTTACTTTTGGAGTAGATACAACCAAGGGACCTGCAGTAATTGGTGTACTAGGGATTGGCTGTTGCTGACAACCTGTTCCAAATACGACTAAACTAACTAAAAGACTTAATGTTTTTTTCATTTCTGAACATCCTTTTCTTAACAAAATATACTATACAACACCCACTATAGCATATAATACCACTTTTGTCAAGTACTCACTTTACTGATTTGCTCGATTTGAGGACAAATCCAGGCAAAATGTGGCATATTCTTTGACAAAACTGTCTTTTTATCGTAATTTACGGTCAGTTAATTGATATATATACGGAGGTATAAACGTGAAAAAAGAACAAGTTTTGGCTGTTTATCATTCCAACAAAATGGTGGGGAGGGCCTTGGAACAAGTATGCATACTTTTTAATGGTACATGTGAAAGGGAAATATACTCTGACCATCACAAATTGATGGATGATATCCAGTCTGGTCGTGTAGGATATCTTGTTGAGATTGAAGATTCACGGCTAGCATCAGGTCTGTTGGGCGCATGGAATCATGATTATCGGCAAGATTTTGAGAAAAAGATGGAGACTGTCCTTTTTCCACCACATGAGCGTCTGTCGGTAATTGACTCTGTCGTTCAACTGATGTTAATTAACGAATTTCTTAATAAGGATACATCTATGACATGGAAGGAGAGCGTAGGCGATATCTCTTTTGAGAAGCATCATTCAGTGATCGCCGTTGATGACAATAAAAATGTGTTAGGTGAATATGAAAAGTTCTTTGACGGATGTCCGTACTTGTCGCTGAATTGCATCAATACATCTGACCTTACACTGGGTGAGTGCGTAGAAAAAATACGAATACTTGTTCAGAATACCGATGTTGTCACCGTAATTCTGCTTGATGAGCAGATGCCTAATTTTAAGGGGCAGGCATTAGAAGCTCAGTTGCGTCGAGAAAATCTGAATGTTGCCATGATTTCCACGACGTCTGGAATGGTACCGTATGCAAGTACACTGCCTCATTTTTCTCAGAAGCATGGTTTGACAGGTAACAGGGTTGCAGGTGGACGTCTACTACAGATGATACGTGAATCCGCATAAAAAAAAGATGAATGTATACATTCAACTCTCGATTATTTCGGGAGCTTTTTATTTTTAGAAGCTAATTACAATGTCGTGCTAACTCATATAGAGCTACTCCTGCAGCAACGCCGACGTTGAGCGATTCTTTTTTTCCTACCATAGGAATACGGACAATATCATCAGCGTACTCGCGTACTTTTGCAGAAATGCCGTTGACTTCACTTCCGACAATAAGGGCCATCGGAAATGTGGGGGAGTAAGAGGGGAGTTCGTACGCACCTTTGTCAGTTTCGAGTGCGACAAGACGTACTCCTTGAGACTTCAATGTCATGAGCAGACGATGAGTTTGGTAGTGTCGTTCCCATGGGATCCACGTGTCTGCACCCAATGCTGTCTTGCTGATTTCTTTGCGAGGAGGAAAGCCGGTGTATCCGCACAAAAAAATTTTATCAACGCCAAATACATCTGCGCAGCGAAATAGCGCTCCGACATTGAATAAACTCCTTATATTTTGAGCAATTAAGTAGAGCGGTGGGCGCATATATTTATGCACATAATATCACCATCTTGCGCTAATGAAAAGGGATGTTATTATGATCCACATCTTAACTCATAAGTGCAATTTTTATGCACTATTATTGCGAAGGGGGTTGCGGCTCCATTTCAGAAGAGCCAACAACATGCAGTGTCAGTGATTGTCCGATGAACGGAGATGAAATGACAGAATGTGATTGCACGGATAACATGCACGCACAGACAGAAGGAGAAGAGTTGCAAATGGATCAAGCAATGGGAGATGACGATGATGAACTCGAAGATGATGAAGATGACGATCTTGATCTCGATGACGAACTCGAAGGAGAAGACGATGACATTGAACTTCTCGATGAAGATGAACTTGAGCTTGACGATGAGGATGATGAATTGGATGGTATGACCGTTCTTGATCCGGAGGCAGAAGAAAAAAGTGACGAGGACGACGAAGACGAGGACTAAGACATATCTCGTTTGCACGAAACAGGGCATGGTATGTCCTGTTTTTTGTTGAGAGGCGGCGGATTTGATATACTTCTTCTAGAAGATTTCATATATTCCCTATGCTTACTTTTTCATCCGAGAACAACAAAGTATCTCCTCAACAGAACAAACGATACAGTGATCGCTTGGTTCCGTATATCAAACACCTCCAAGAAGTAGCAAAAAGCAAGAAATATCTTGCACCAGAATCCTCTATAGTGCTTCCGAATGATAGTCATGCTATCAAACAAGTTCAGCGTCTTGCGCAAACAATGAGTTCGCGATCTTTGAAGTATGTAATCGTCATTGGCATTGGTGGATCAAATCTCGGTGCAAAAGCGGTGTATGACGCACTGTATGGGCACACCGACGCATATATGCTTGATCGTTCCCCGAAACTTATTTGTTTGGACACCTGTGATAGTGCGTCTTTGGAGAGCGTCGTTGAATATTTAAAAAAGAATATTACTTCCGAGGATGAGTACATTATCAATGTTATAAGTAAATCGGGGGCAACCACCGAAACAGCAGCGAACATGGCGTATCTTTTTCAAGCGTCCGCAAAAAAACTTCCAAAGTTTAATTCGCGCATTGTTCTTACCACCGATCGAGGAAGCGCGTTATGGGAATTGGGAAAAGAGAAGGATTACCCCACACTTGAAATGCCAAAACAAGTAGGAGGACGATATTCCGTATTTTCAGCCGTAGGGTTATTTCCCCTCGCGTGTCTGGGTATTGATATTGGAAAACTATGTAAAGGTGCGCAGTGGAGCATTAAACAGGGGCTTTCTGAGCGCACTGATTCTAATTCATCGGCAATGTCCGCAATCGCTTTGGTGAATTATTACTCCAAAGGAGGGCGCATTCATGATACGTTTTTCTTTGCTCCTGCCCTTGAAACGGTAGGGAAGTGGTATCGACAATTATTTGCTGAAAGTCTTGGTAAAGTACCGAGCAATTCTAAAACCCGCGAGGCGATTAGTATAACCCCCACCGTGTCGATAGGATCAACTGATCTCCATTCGATGGCGCAACTCTATTTAGCAAATCCTTCTTCTCGCTTTACAACATTTGTGAGTGTAAAAAATTCAGCACATTCACAGAGGTTGGAAGCAAGCGATTGGACGAATCTTGTACAAGGATTAAAAGGACAGACGATGTTCGGTCTCATGAGCACTATTTATCGTGGTGTCGTGAATACGTACACATCAAAAAAAATGCCATTTATAACGATAGAGATGAAAGAATACAGCGAGTTTGTGCTAGGGGCACTAATGCAAATGAAAATGTTGGAGGTAATGTTCTGCGCCCACTTGTTGGGGGTGAACGCATTCGATCAACCACATGTTGAGCTGTATAAAAAAGAAGTGAGGAAATTATTGGAATAAAAAAATCTCCCATCTGGTACACTATGTATTAGTAATAGTGAAACCAGAGGGAGATGTAATGAAAGAACTGTTATAGCCCTCCGAGCATTTTTTTTGTTATATCGAGGATATTCAGGATATTGTCCGGTGATCCTTTTGAGACAAAATCTATGTAGGGATCTGCAATATTGTTCCTGTAGGCGTCAATAACAATTTCATTGAACGAGCCAGAAAAAAACAATACAGGAGTTTTTTCGTGGCCGGGCTCCTTACGCAACTGAAGATAGGTATCCCATCCACCTCTACCCGGCATTTGCCAGTCTAGAATGACCAGATCAATTGTTCCTATGTGCCCGAGAAGAAATGTCTCCAGGTGTGATCCGTCGTGTAATATGGGTATATTAACGGTTTTCCCTTCCCGGGTGCCAAATACTTCTTCGAGTATCAAAGCTAACATTGTTGCCAGTCGTTTGTCGTCGTCGACAACAAGAATTGTTTTCGTTTCTTTATGATTGACCGCATTGGTGGCATCAATCGTTTCACACATTTTCATTGTATTCTCCCTCTTACTATAATTGTATTTGTTATGAACGTACCGTCATGATTTTTGGAATCACGCTGACAAAATCATTCCAACTGTCATCTTTTTTACAGAAGAACATGTATTCGTCATCCTTGAATGTTACTTTGATCGATAATAAAACCGACAAGTCTATAAATTCTTTGGAAAAGAATAGTATTGGTGTTGTTTTGTATTCCGGTATGGATCGTATTTTCTTGGCCGTAGCAACTCCTTTAATGGGAACAAGATCGAGAATGAACAAGCCTATATCTGGCTGCGTGTTCTCACATGTTTTCAAAAGTTCCTTTCCATCATTAAACACAAGTGTGTTCCTGATGGTGGGAAGAATTACCGGCAGAAAATCCTTACAATTGGCCTTTGCGTTCTCGTCATTGCCTGCTATGGCAACTTGTACTATTTTCTGTTGCGTTCTTATCATCCACTTCTCTCCTGCTTGCTATAATTGTATATAATATACCTTTATAATAAAGGTAAAACAAAGCTTAACGGATTATTTCAATGTTGTCAAGTAAATACTTGTCGTGTTATAAAAAAACTGCCATATTGGGCAGTTACGAGATTGATAACTATTTACGCAATCAATTGATTCATACAGAAAATTAAATTTTCAATAGCACGTTCATCGGGTAATTTAGATTTTTGCGTGAAATCTCCGTCTCCATATTTCTGAGCTTCGATGGAAAAGCTAAGAATTTTACATGTCGGAGTTTTTTCCCGCACCTTTGACGCTATATAGGCACCAGTATAGGTGATGTGTGAAAGATTATTGTCAAGAATTATGATGTCTTTTTTATAGAGCGAGTCATCAAATCCCATGAAATAATCAGGTAGCATGAAGCAATGGGGTGGAAGATTTGAAAAGAGAGAATATGTCTCCAATTCGATATTTTCCCACAATGCCACAATAGCCATTACAATTTCCGCAAGTGTCTCGTCGTCTTCAATAAGCATGACTTTGAGATGTTTTGCGGGTATGATCATCATTGATCTCAGTTGATCTGCGTTATTGAGTAACGTCATTTAAATCCCCCCTCTACAAGTAAAATGTAAAATATCTGGTTTTCAGCATAGCAAAGAATCGCTTTTTCGCAATAATTGAATATAACAAAACCCCGGTACTAGCGGGGTCATGTTTACAACAGGTTGAGCGTTAACACTTGCAGGTACTTTCTCCTTCTTTGCAATTTTCACACTTATTTTCACCGACATTGTCGGGACCGCATTGCTTTTCATCACCGCAATCGCCGTTACACCCAGCACACTTTCCACCTTCGGTGGTATTACAGCCCGCGCACTTCATTTCTTCTTCCATATAAATAGGGAATTATGTATTATAGAAAGGTTTATACAAACCTTCTTCTTATGAGTGTGCAATTATCGGGTGAATCTGTCAAATTGTCCCGTTCGGTCGTCTCTCGTTTTCAGCAGATGATTTGGCAATACTATGAAACGCACGGACGCCATGATCTTCCGTGGCGTTTGACTGATGACCCCTATCATATTTTGGTGTCGGAAGTTATGCTCCAACAAACACAGGTCTCGCGAGTTCTGACGAAGTATCCCGAGTTTCTTGATGTATTTCCGGATATACAGACGCTTGCAAGCGCATCTTTGAAAGACATTCTTGGTGTGTGGCAGAGCATGGGATATAACCGTAGAGCAAAGTTTTTACAACAAGCGGCGCAAAAAATTGTGAGCGAATATGATGGAGAAATACCGAGCGACCCGGCGCAACTGATTACATTACCGGGCATAGGGAAGCACACTGCCGGTTCCATATCGGCGTTTGCGTTCAACAACCCAGCTGTTTTTATCGAAACAAATATTCGACGAACATATATTCATCATTTTTTTCAAGGAATATCAGATGTTTCGGATACACAGCTCTATCCGTTCATTGAAGCGACCCTCCCCAAAGACGATGCGCGTAATTGGTACAACGCGTTGATGGATTACGGTACTTTTCTAGCACAGACCATCGCAAACCCCAATCATAAAAGCAAGCACTATAAAAAACAAAGCCCATTTGAAACCTCGTTGCGCAAAGTGAGAGGGGAGATACTGAAAGCGGTTAGCAACGCAGAGGGGAAGATTTCAAAAAAAGAGCTTGAAACGTTACCGTTTGAGGGAGATCGTATTCGTCAAGCACTCGGGGCCCTTGTAAAGGAAGGATTTTTGATCAAAGAGCGAGCTCAGTACCGGATTGCGTAATCAAGGGAGACTACGCAGTTTTGTAAAAAGATTCTTTACAAAATTGTAAAAGTACGCTATTATGGTCTTCGTAGTAAAGGTCGAATGTGTAGAAGTTATTTAACAACTAATTGTATGGAACAGATTGAAGTGGTTGCCGAAAGTACGGGTGAACCTACCGGAATGGTGCTTCCTCGTCACGAGGTTATTGCGGGAGGGCACTGGTGTCAGTCAACAAACATCTTTGTGCTTAATAGTGATGGCCATGTGTTGTGTCATAAACGTTCGATGAAAAAAGACCGTTTCCCGGGAATGTGGTTTACCCATGTTGGGGGTCATGTTGTTCATGGTGAGACGTTTTGGCAAAGTGCACATAAAGAATTTTGCGAAGAAACAGGTACTTTCTTGCATGATAGCCAGCTCTTGTTTTGGCGAAAGAGTAAACATTCAATGATGCGCATGTGGATTCACGAGTTCGTGACGGTCGTGAATAAAAAAGTAGAGGATTTTACCCCACAGGAGGGTGAAGTCGATGAATTTCGATGGTACGCGCCGGAAGAGATTTTTGAACAATCTCGGCGTAATGCCAAGATTTGGAAAGCAGGAACACACAATTTCATGGTTGAGTATTATTGCTTGCGAGCAGTGATTGCACTGGCATCGAGTCAGGGTATGTTCGCTTCCAAAAAACCTCTCCATGTTTGGAACCTTCATCCGATCGCACTGTAGTGCGTATCTGGGTGAAGTGATATGAGCCGCGTTAGCGGTTTTTTTGTTTCCCAAATATCGGGAGATTTGATAAAATACATGCATAAACTGTGAATTTTCTTTATATGAATAGACCATATAGTCAAAAGACTTCGATTGCTGTCGTAGGTATTGTAGGGTGCATAGCCTTATGGGTGATTGTTATTGCGTTTACGAACATGAATGATGAGGTCAATCAGTTGTCGAGGGATGTGACAGAGCTCAAGACGCAAGTATCGCACCCTGCAAACAGCGCACCTGCAGTCTCGATGCCGCCTGTACCCACTCCGCCTGCTATTCCTGTTAACCTTGCTGAACCCAAGACACCTCCACCAACAGGTTTGTATCGCTAATAGTATGAAAAAGAAAGCTTCATTGCTGCCATTTTCATTTCGCGAGCTCATGGCACGACCCGATACTGCGGAGCTTGTCCGGCTTTTTCATCTTGAGATACCTGTTAAGTCAAAACTCAAGGCTCTTGCTGTTCTTATGGAAGAGTACGAAGAAACGGTGTTGGCGGTGCAGGACCATGTAAGGATTGTTGCGAGTCACATAGCCAGCGAAGGAGATACTTCGATACACAATGATCAAGCAGATGCTACTCAATCAACTCATGCTTTTGAAATCGAGCGATTGGTCTTTTCTCTTCTTCTTGTTGCTGCATCGGCACGTATAAACGAGTCGATGGACGCAAGACAACAGGCAGGGTTTTCTTCTACTGCGTTAAAACGTATTACCTTTTCCTCGGTGAAAGGTATTGTATTCAATCTCGACGGAAAGCCCCAATCGGGTATGACGGTAGTATTGGAAGCGGAGGATCCTTTGAATACCCAGCCACTGGTATGTATGAAGACAAATCAAGCAGGACGATTGCCTATTTCCCATGAACTTGCAGAAGGTCACTACATGATGACGATGTTGTATGTTGATCACGTCGAACGTCAGCCGATTTTTATCGGTCAGCCAAAAGGCGATAAGCCGGAAGGAAGCGTACGGAAGTTGGTGTAAAAAGAGATAGTATTTTTTGGATGGGCGTTATATAACGTTGTCGGAAGAGAAAGCTATGAGCAGTCATAAAACCCTACAACATAAACTTAAAAAGGATAAACGAGTGAATGCGCGTGATGGCAATTCACATTTCCTGGATATTACCTGCAGCAAATGTGGACAATACGTTGCTTTGTACCAAAAGGACGGAATCGGCTCATTGTTGCGGATGTATTTGGATAGAATTTTTGAACCGAAAGAAGTATCTGCCCTTCAATTTAAGGAGGATAAGAAAGATATTCCCAATTTGAAATGTTCAAAGTGCGGTGAAGTTATTGGTGTGCCAATGGTTTACGAACGTGAAAAAAGATTGGCTTTTCGTCTTATACGCGGTTCCTTTGCGAAAAAAATGAGTGAAGGTGGCTTGGAATCGTCGTCGCGTGAAAATTAAATTAACGTTTGAATTTCCAAAAAATAGCTTTTGAGATTTTCGTGGGTGAGTTTTTCTAAAATACGTTCTTTGTCTATCCACTGGAGCTCGTCAGTGTCATGTTCAGTGTTGAGGGTACTATCGTCTAGAGATTGTGCGAGAAACATGTGAACAAGCACCGCCCCTCCTTCAGGATATTCATATTCAAAACTTGAAAGTTTTCTCAATAGTGCCACGTCAAGGCTTGTTTCTTCTTTTATTTCACGTATAGCTGCGCTTTCCCGAGATTCGCCGGGTTCTATATGGCCTTTGGGGAAACTCCAATCTTGTTCTCTAGTGCGAAAAATAAGCAGGATGTTGTTTGGGTTGGATTTGCTTACTATGACCGCGCCGGCTTTTTGAACTTTTCTGGTGGTCATAGGCGTCACGGTTTATATTCTTTGTGAATGCATCTTAGCAAATATATCAAGATACCGATAGCTTTTTTTGTAATTATTTGTTGGTCATTTTTTGTTTAACTATTGATGTCATAACTTTTTCTTATACTTTTTTTCTTTTACATGTTAGCAATTTTCAAAATAATAATTTATCTATTTATTTCTAGACAAAAATAGGTTGAAATTATAATAAAAAGTGAATGCGTATATTTTTTTGTCCATACCCAAAGGGCACCTTCGGCATCTTTTTCCACAGAAAATATTTTGTAAACTGTGTTGATAACATTTAACAAATAATTCGAACTTCACCCATAAATCCTTTGTTTAAAAGGAATATCTGTTTACTTGACAAAAGTATTAATATATTGTAGGAGATGGTGTAAGATTGATTTAGGTTATCGATGCCTTATCGGTATTGAACCTTGATAATTGAATAATAGTTAACAAAAAGGAGGGAGACGAGATGGATGACGGTACCACAAGAATGAAAATTACAATTTCGGCATTTTTCTGGTGGTTTCGACCCATCCAGATAGCAATTATTTTTTTTGAAAGGGGGAAGAGGGGAAATGGGAATTAAACATGAAAAAGTTTCTACACACAACAAGAAGGCAAAGATATCAGGTATTATTGTAGATTTTGAGAAGGTTCGACGAGAGAAGAAAACAGAGCAGGAGGGATCTTTGTTCTCTCGCATAAAGAAGGGTCTGACATTGCATGTCCGAAAAATACTTATACTGCTCATCAGTTTGTTGGTAAATAACATAATTGTTCTTGGTGTTATTGGTTTACTCAATAGGAAATTTCATTTTTTGGAAACTATTTTTGTGGCATATGGGGCTGTAGAAGATTATGCTTTAGCATATTTTTATCCATGGCATATGCGATTCATGAAATGGAATCCATGGCCAGTAGGTTTCTTTAGACAAAACAATCGTTGGGGAATTATGTTTGGCATCACCGCTACTGAAAAGGATTTTTACAAGGATGACGACAGTATTCACAATAACGCGGAATTAACTTATCTTGTCGAAAAAACAGAGCAGCTCAGGCTACTATTAGGCGCGGAGCAAAAAACGTTTGCAGGGATATTGCCCGGAGTTTTATTTGCTCGCAAGATTGTTACGAATACTCCAGAGATAGATGTAACTTTGAAAGCCGTAATAGATGCTGAGGTTAAGCTCAGAATGCTTCTTGGATACCCTGATGACACCCCTTTGATCATTTTGGGTGGTAAAGGGTTTCTTGGAAGAAAATTGATGCAACATCTGGAAGGTCGTGAATTATATTGCGTCGACGCGGATGGTCATAATGTTAATCTGAATTCTTGGCCTAAAGGGATAGAAGGGAAGAAGGCAATCCTCATTAATGTCACCAGAAAAACAGTAATTAATAATTATATACATCTATTTTGGCCGGAATTAGTCTTGTTGAATGAAACATATCCAGAACCCTCAAAGGAGGAACTAAAAGGTTTGAACAGAAAAGGGTGTTCTGCTTATCATGTAGTCGGGGTAGAGGCAGTTTCGTATCCTCGTCTTCCTAGGGTTTATAAGGGAGGGATTCCGTGCTGTGCAGCCTGGAATTCAAAAGATCTCAAAGTAATTTTGAGAAAACTTATATAATATTTATAGGACTTATAATCACATGAGTATAAGTCCTTTTATTTTTTTTTCTAAAAAAGATATATAATGTGTAAGAGTTCGTAAAAATAATGTTTCTTTTGGATAAAATCAATATACTCCTTTTGATTACGGGGATAGTCAATCTAGCCTTAGGTCTTATTGTATTTGTAAAAGGGAAGGATAAACAAGTTACTAGAGTGTATGCGTACATAATTTTCACTATCATTGGTTGGATAATGTCGATGTTAGCCTATCGGTCGGCGTCCGACGCAGATGCATTATTTTGGGGTATCATACTTTATGATTCGGCAACTCTAATCGCGAGCACTTTTCTATATTTTACTTACATTTTTCCAGAAAAAGATAGAACCAATCTATCTTTCGTCGCTCGAATTATTTTTGGAGTAAATATTTTACTGATAATTTTAGTGTCAGTTCCAGGATTAGTGGTTGAACGAGTATATAATGTTCCGGGTTTTGAGAAAGCAATAATATTTTCTCATGTATATATTTTATATTTTTTTTATATATTAATTTATTTTTTTTATGGTTACTATCGTTTATATAAAAAATACTTAATTGTAAATAAACTCCAAAAGGCGCAGATATTATATTTAGTCGCAGGATATTTCATCGCTGGAAATCTCTCTTTTACGACAAACTTGACATTTCCGTGGATGGGGAACTTTTCATTAAATTGGTTAGGGCAAGTTTTTACTTCAGTTATTGTTGGGTTTACCGCATACGCGATCATTTTACACAAGCTCATGGACATAAAACTTGTTCTTCGAAAATATTCGGTCAATATAGCGGCTTTATCTACTATCACCGGCGTCGCAGCGGTCGTCTATTGGACATTGCAAACGTTATTAATTCCACAAGGTTTTTTTCTTGAAATTATTACTATTTGTATCGCGGTCGGGTTATTTGGCCCGCTTCGTTCGTTTTTTTATAAATTCGCCAACAAATATCTCTTCTCATCACTGTATGATTCTAGGGAGGTTATTCGTACCCTGAGCAACAAACTCCGTGCGACTCTTGAATTGCAAACAATTTACGAGTCTATCTTTCAGACACTTGAGTCCGCCTTCCATCAAAAAAAGTTTGCTATTTTGTTATTTGATGAAGATCGTGGAAAATACCATCCTGTATATACGAATAATATGACGCTGAATAGTGAAAGTATTTCTGCAAATAGGGTTTGCAAATTTGTTATCAAATACGATAAACCATTTTCGCTTGAAGACGAACATACTCGTGTGCCGTCGGGGTTTCAATCGTTGCGACAGCTCGGCGTTGAGGTAGTCAATCCACTCAATCTAAAAGGCAAATGCGTCGCGCTTATATTATTGGGGGCAAAAGAATCAGGCGATCGTTATAATGAAGAGGATTTTAGCGTTCTCAATATCACGGGTGCACAAGCGGCAACGGCAATTGATAATGCTCGTCTTTATGAAGAAGTGAAACATTTTAACGAAGATCTCCAGAAAAAAGTAGCTTACGCGACAAAAAAATTGCAGGCCCAGAACGGCAAACTCAAAGAACTCGATCACATGAAGACTGAGTTTATCTCCGTAGCCTCTCATCAGCTCCGTACACCCCTCACCGCAACGAAGTGGGCCCTTGAATTCCTCCTTAAAGGTGAAGATGGGAAGATAAACGCTAAACAACGAGAGTCGTTGAGTGAAATGTCGATTATGAACGTTCGCCTTATCACGCTGGTGAATGAATTGCTTAATATTTCACGTATTGATGAAGGGCGCCTTAAGATTGAGCCTGAGCCGATTAACATTGCTACGGCAGTGAAAAATAGTCTTGCAGAACTTTTGCCTATTGCGCGCAAAAAGGAGCTTTTGGTGGTTGAACATTACGATGAAGTGCCGTTCATTAATCTTGACCCCAATGTTATCACAAAAGCAATTTCAAACGTCCTTTCCAACGCAATCAAATATAACCGCGATGGGAAACATTTGTGGGTGAAAGTCTTGAAGAATAAAGATCATGTATCGGTGATAATAAAAGACGAAGGGATCGGTATTCCCCAGAAAGAACAAGATCAGCTGTTTCAGCGATTTTATCGCGCCTCCAACGCAGCCAGTTCAAATACAGAAGGAACTGGTCTGGGTCTTTACATAGCAAAATCTGTCCTCGAAATGTCGGGCGGGAGCGTTTCATTTGAGTCAGAAGAAGGGGTGGGTACAACCTTTACTATTACACTTCCTCTTAAGGGGTCGAAGGCCAGGAAAGGGGAGAAGAGTTTGGCATAATTGGATCTATCAATCCGACTTTTTAAACACCTCTTGCGGTTTCTGTTGTCATGGTGTAAAAATAGAGGCAACGACCTTACGGTCTCACCTCTAATATGTATCGATTTTCCCATATGATACGATTTATTTCAGCTGTTGTTCTCACGTTCGGTTTATTGTTCGTATCCTTTCAGTCAGTAAGCGCGGCGGAAAATACTGCTGCTAAGTTGTCCGGAAGAATTCTGTTGCAAGTACAGGACAAAGGGCAAGCGTGGTATGTGAACCCTGTGGATAAGCAAGTGTACTACATGGGCCGACCTGCTGACGCATTTGCACTCATGAAACGCCTGGGTACCGGTATCAGCAACAATGATCTTCGAAAGATTCCGGTGGCTCCTATGAACTATTATGGAACCCCTGATACTGATCACGACGGGCTATCTGACGCATTTGAACAAATTTACGGCACTGACATGAATAATCCTGATACGGATTATGATGGTATCACTGATTGGTCGGAGCTTAATGGTGGTACTACTCCATTTGGTTTGGGTACACAAACGTACGATAAAGCATTCGCAAAGGCACAAAAAGGAAAAATATTTATTCAAGTACAACAGGGCGGAGCAGCATGGTATGTTAATCCCGTTGATTTGAAAGCATATTATCTAGGTAAGCCACTCGATGCGTTCAATGTGATGCGTGCTCTTGGGTTGGGTGTCAGTAATGAGACGCTGGCTCAAGCTCAGGGAAGATACGTGGCGGTTCCCCCTCTCCAGTATGCACCGTACCCCTATAACCCTTACTATCCGTACAATCCTAATGTTCCTTACATTCCGTATTATCCAAATCCTACCCCTGTAACCCCTTCACCTTCACCGTACTACAGCTCACGATGGTATGTCCGCATGTATAATATCGATGATGTAGGTACCGCAATGGTTAATGGAAGCACTGCAGCGACCACTTCCTATGGGGGAGATTCAGGGTTTGTCGACATCACTAAGATGATTCATACAGGAGACAACAGTATTAACTTCAAGCTCCATAACAATGTTGGAGGGTATACATGGGGTTTCCAGATCAAAAAGGATAATACTATCGTATTTGATGAAAAAGCAGGTACTGCAGGCTCTTACGGGGCAAACAACAATGACGGGAGTATGCAATACCAAGATGTCTATAACAAAAACATTACCGTAAACGAATCAGGGGTCCTGACGATGAATTCATTGCAGCCCACCTACTAGAACGGTAAATAGTCTAGGATAGTACGGTTTTCGGAAAAACCACCTTAGAAAGGGTGGTTTTTCTATTTTTTGTTATAAATTAGTCTAGATTCGAAAAAAGCCTTAAATATGGGTAATTGTTCTGTATTTACCCTTGACATTTCCCGTGATTAGGTGTATACTTCCTTTCAAATGGTAACTTTATCCATCTAATTATGTATAGATTTCTTTATATGAAACGGTTTATTACAGCTTCTGTTTTGACGCTAGGCCTGTTTTTCGTCTCGTTCCACCCGGCACAGGCGGCAACAGTTGCCTCTAATTTATCGGGAAGAATCCTTTTGCAGGTCCAAGACAAGGGGCAGGCATGGTATGTCAACCCTGCCAATAAAATGGCATATTACATGGGTCGTCCTACTGACGCTTCGGAACTCATAAAGCGTCTTGGTACGGGTATTACGGACTATGATCTTCGTAAGATCCCTGTGGCACCTATGAACTACTATGGGACTCCTGACGCTGATCGAGATGGTATCTCAGACGCGTTTGAACAAGTCTACGGTACCGATATGAATAATCCTGACACGGATTATGACGGTTACCCTGACGTAGTAGAATTAAATAACGGCTATAGTCCGTTTGGTGCGGGAACACAGTCCTATGACATGGCGTTCGCCAAGTCACAAAAGGGAAAGATTCTCATCCAGGTACAGCGCGGAGGAGCAGCATGGTATGTGAATCCTACAAACTTGAAGGCGTACTACTTAGGTAAGCCACAAGATGCATTTAACGTAATGCGTGCACTTGGTTTGGGGGTATCAAACGAGACCTTGGCTCAAATTCCTGGAACATATATTGGGAATTACCCATACTACACCGCAACAGCGGATCGTTACTCTTTGCGAATTTTTAACACTGATAACGTGGGGACTGCAGATGTCAACGGAGTTCGCACTTTTAGCAACTCATACGGCACTGATCGCATCGAAGATATCACCAATGTAATGCACTCAGGGTCAAATACTATACATTTCAAAATGTATAATGACACCGGATCATATACATGGGGATTTGAGGTGAAAAAGAACGGTCGCGTTATTTTCTCCGAAAGTGCCGGTACTGTCGGGCAAGTCGGTGCAAACTATAACGACCTCACAAAAACATACCAGGACGTGTACGATAAGATGGTCACCCTGAGTGACTCAGGGGCAGTGACCGTTACTGGTTATCAAGCACCTACCCCTACACCTCCTCCACCACCAACGACCCGTTGGTACATGCGTGTGTATAATGCCGATGATAAGGAATCAGCGGTAATCAACAATCAATACACCTATACCACGACATTTGGGCAAGATGCGGGATACACTGATATCACCAATCTTCTCCATTCAGGCAACAATACGATTGATTTCAAGACGTGGAACGAAGTCGGAGCATATGCATGGGGCTTCCAGATCTTGAAGGACAACACTGTTGTATTTGATGAACATGAAGGTACTGCCGGCACCATGGGTGCTTACAGTAACGACGGTTCAAAACCAAACCAGTTTGTGTATAACAAGACCGTCACGATAAACCAGTCAGGATTGGTGAGTGTTCGGAACAATATTGTTCCCACACCTCCAACTCGATGGTATATCCGCGAGTACAATGGTGATGATAAGCAGACTATGGTGATTAACAACCAATATAGCTATGCTACCACCACATTTGGTCAAGACAGTGGATTTATTGATATCACCGATCGCCTTCATGCTGGCAACAACACGCTTGATTTCAAGACGTGGAATGATCAGGGGGGATACACGTGGGGATTTCAGATTCGGAAAAATAATACGGTTGTATTTGATGAAAATGCAGGCGTAGCAGGAATTGTCGGTGCTTATAACAACGACGCTTCGAGATCAAACCAATACATTTATAACAAAACCCTCACACTTAATGAGGCAGGAGTTGCAAGTGTACACAACAATCTCAGCTTCTAACGATCCGTACAGATTTTCGATTTAGTCGAAAAGACGGTATAAAAAAGCCATCCATTCAGGGGTGGCTTTTTTATTAGTTTTATAGCGTGGTATACTATATGCATGTCTCCAACAAAACAATATACAATTGCCGTTATTGAAGATGAGAAGATGCTTCTTAAGTATATGGTCTCCAGCTTGTCTACGGAGCCTGCTTTTCATTTGGTCAGCGCTTTGAATGGAGAAGAAGGGGAATGTTTGATTATAGAAGAAAAACCTGATCTTGTCTTCTTGGATATCATTATGCCAAAAAAGAACGGATTTGAGGTTTTGGAAGCGATCAAAAAGAATCCTGCGACAAAAGATATTCCTATTGTAGTACTTTCAAATCTGGGACAAGAAAAAGATATCAAACTTGCAAAAGAACTGGGTGCTCTCGATTATTTGATTAAAGTAGATCTTGAGATCAGTGATTTAGTTAAAAAAGCATATAGCTACTTGCCAAAACGATAATGTTCCTCCCCGATGAACAACTGAAAAAGATCTTGTTTGATAGCAAGATGATCGACCAGCAGACCTGGGATGATGCTCTGGCTGATGCGCGACGTCTTGAGGTGCCCGTTGAGGATGTTCTCAAAGAGAGAGATGTCATAGCGGGTCACATTCTATATGAACTTGTTTCAAAGGCAATCAATTTGCCATACGTAAATCTTAAAACACATGATATTCCGCCTAAAGTACTTGACTTGTTTGATTATCGGACAGCAAGTACGCTTCGGGCGATTCCTTTCGAGTATGAAAAAGGGAAACCAATAAAAGTGGCGTGTGTTGATCCGTTAGATAAAAAGGTCATACGAGCGATAAAAAGTAAACTAAAAAAGAAGATTGAGGTATATCTCACAGGTAAAGACGGATTTTCATTTGCGGCGCGACACTATCAAAAAGATGTGGCGAACAAAATAAAGAAAGCGGTGCAAAAGATTGCTTCTAAAAAAGGGAAAAATGCTGCGTTGCTGGGGAAGTTGCTGGCTGAATACGTCTATTACACCCATCCTTCTGATATTCATATTGAACACTTGGTGGATGGAGGGGTTATAAAATACCGAGTGGATGGTTTTTTGTATGATGAATTTTTTGTACCCACCAAGGCTTTGAATGATTTAATTCGTTTAATGATAGAAAGCGCTCATATCACGACCAATGGAATGACCCTCAGTGCTGATGGGAGGTTAGCGGCACAAGTGTTTGACGAACTCATCGCGTTTCGAATTTCTATCGTGCCGTCATATTACGGTCAGACTGTGGTATTGCGCGTGATCAATGAGTCATCGCAAAAAATGAGCCTCCGCGATCATGGGTTCCAAGAGGTGGCTGTTGAACTCGTAAAAAAAGAAATTAAAAAGCCGTATGGGCTGATATTGGTCTCAGGGCCGACAGGGTCAGGAAAGTCATCAACCTTATATGGTTTGGTAAAAATGCTCAATACGCAAGGAGTTAGTATTGCGAGTATTGAAGATCCGGTGGAATACAGCATTCGTCACGTGAATCAAACACAGGTTGATGTCGAGCATGGATACACTTTTGCACAGGGGCTACGACACCTTCTGCGACAAGATCCTAATATTATCATGGTGGGTGAAGTGCGAGACAATGAAACCGCCTCAATAACCGCCGAAGCTGCGTTGACAGGTCATATCGTACTTTCAACGATTCACGCCAATTCCGCGGTGGGTACTATCACTCGATTGCGCAACATGGAAGTAAAACCATACTTGATAGCGCCAACGCTTAACCTTGCTATTTCTCAGCGGCTCATAAAACGTATTTGTCCGTACTGCCGAGAGAGTTATGAGGTTATGAAATCCCTTCTGGATAGCCTTGAAAGTGATACCCATGTGTATGCATCATTGAAAAAATTGCGCGCAGCGGGTTTTCTTACTACCCCCAATGATACTGATATCCGTTTCTTTCGAGGGAAGGGCTGTTTGAAGTGTTCAGGCACTGGATATCGGGGGCGTGTTGGGTTATTTGAAATTTTAAATGTTGATGATGATATTCAGCGTATGATCCTGGAAGAAAAGGATGAGGTGGCGATTCAAAAAGAAGCCGAGAGTAAAGGCATGCTGACGTTATTTGAAGATGGACTTCTTAAAGTCATAACAGGTGATACGACAATAGAAGAAGTTATGAGGGTGATTAACTAAGTGGAATATGGAAAAACCTCGCGAGTATGTACCGCCGATTGATAATAAAAAATCGTCTGAGCGAAAAGTAGAACACAGCGACATTTCTGATCGGGAGAAAAAAGAATCTCAGAAAGAAACCGTTGAAAAACAGATTGAACAGGAAAAAAGTGACTTGGAGGAAGTGAGGAAAGTAATAAAAGATCTTCAAAGCGAACAAACGAGCGTTGAGACAAATCAGGGCGATCGCCAACAAGAGATACAGGAATATTTTGATAAGAATGTTCCAGAGTATTTGCAAAGGCCCCCAACTGCGACGCAAGTTGTCGGTAATGTAGCTCATTTGCTTTTCAGGCATGTCAATGCTCTCGAACAGAACGCCGAACGCGCAGGGAAAGAATTGTTCCCCAAAGAAGGTGGTTTTTTGGTTGTCACGAATCATTTTGGAGGTGAAACACCTCAGCTCATGGGGTTGCTTAGTGAGTATAAATTGCATATTGCGGCGGGTGAAGAACTAAACTTTAATCGCTCCAAGTTTAGGGGGTGGTTGTTGAAAAAATTAGGAATGATCCCTGTTTATGAGTCGCTCGCACATGTGAAGACACCGGAAGAAAAAGATGCTCTTCTATCGCGCGTTCCAAGTGGAGAGCGAAGAGGTGGATATCAACGTGTATTGGATCATAACCCCGCTGATGTTGCAAGGCGTGCAAATGAGTTTGCTAAGACAGCCGCCGCTCTACTGGCCAAGGGTGATGTGGTTGCCATGATGCCAGAAGGACTCTTTGCGTACGAGGAAGAAAAAATGTTGCAAGAAGGGTACGGTGGCATGGGGCTCATTGCGGCGGAGTATAAAAAACTGACTGGTCAGGACTTGAAAATTATCCCCGTCGCCATGTATACCGATGAACAGAAAACGGTAAATGTTGGTGAGCCACTATTTATCCCTGGGGCGAAAGGAAAGATCGATAAAAAGGAAGATACTGATTCGATTATGACGTATCTTGCGTCAATGATGCCTGAAAAATTTCGGGGGTACTATAAAGACAAAGTGAATAAAGGTTCTGGGTATAAAAAGTCGCAAATTGTTTCGAGCAATAGTTCGTGAGATCGGTGGGATTACTTTCTCAATTCTTTCATGAGATCGAGATAAAACGCGAGGTTGTGCAGGGTGGCAAGACGTAGTGCAAGACCTTCATTGATGGAAAATAGATGGCGAAGGTATGCACGGCTATGATGAGTGCAGGTATAGCACGGGCAATGGGGGTCGATCGGTTTTTTGTCGAACTTATATTTCTCGTTACCAATCTTTATCGTTTCATAAAACGATTTTTTTGTTATAGCGCCTTTGCGCACGTATAGCTGGCCGTGACGCGCTTCACGAGTCGGGATTACACAATCAAACATATCCACACCGTTTTGGACAGCGAATACGATCTCTTCGGGTTTTCCCAGACCCATGAGATAGCGAGGTTTGTCAGCGGGAAGAAGGGGGGCGATCGCCTTGATAATAGTTTGTTTATCCTCCATTCCTTCGCCGACAGCTACACCACCGATGGCATATCCATCAAAGTCAAGTTTGGATAGCTCTTCAACACAGCGTTTTCGTAAATCAAGGAAAGTGGAACCTTGCACGATACCAAAGACGAGAGGACGTTTTTCGGGCGCTATTCGTTTTTGTTTCATGCGCTTTTCAAAATATACTTTACTGCGCGTTGCCCATGCGATCGTACGCTTCACGGCTTTTTCTGCTTCTTCGCGGGTGCAGGGCCATGGAGGACACTCGTCTAATACCATGAGGATATCTGAGCCGATGGTAAGCTGTGTCTCGATAACGCTTTCGGGGGTGAGGAAAATCTCACGGCCGTCTATTTCTGACTGGAACCGCACACCCTCGTCAGTGATCTTTCGCATCTTGGATAGTGAAAAGACTTGATATCCGCCACTGTCGGTCAATATAGGTCCATCCCAGCCCATGAAGGAATGAAGGCCGTTAAACTTTTTAAGTATTTCAAGGCCGGGTCGCTGGAATAGGTGATAGGTATTGGAAAGGATGATCGACGCCCCAAGCCCTTTTAATTCATCGATCGTAACTTGCTTGACCGCACCGCGAGTCGCAATGGGCATGAAAAAGGGCGTCTGAATAGATCCGTGCGGAGTATCCAGTGTGCCACGTCGTTGCAGGTCTTTTTTACTGGTTTTATAGGAAAAATGAGGCATCATATTTGAAATAGAGTGTACCCCATACCGTACCACGCAACCTTGACAAAATCAACAGATTGCAGTAGTCTGTCAACATGTTATATATTGTGATTTCTTTGAAAAAGGAGAAATGAAGATGGACGAAAGTGCAACAACGAGCTCAAAGGAGCTCTTGTTTAAGAGAATTAAACATATTGTGGGTGATCAGGAGGAAATGAAAAAGGTAAGATCGGACTATGAAAAAACCTTTTCAAGTCTTAAGGTGAAAGAACCTGAAAAATTGGTTGCTTTGATGGTGGAAATAATGCAGAAGGCGGACACCTTAGAAAGTATGCATCGTGGTATCCATGGCTTGTTTGGATACTTTCCTACATTTGATGGAAATAGCTTTCTTGATGCTCTTCCTCAGATGTTTCACAAGAGAGTAAAAAAGATCATGTCTCAGATTTTGCCACACCTTCAGGGAATGGAAATCGTATGCGATTACGGTGCGGGGAAAGGCGATTTGGCCAAACTTGTTGCCGATAATAAAGGGCGTTTTGTGGAAGCGTGGGATGTCATCAGTTTCCCAAACGAAAAAACGGCGTATCCGGTACAAATCTTTGATGGATACAAACTCCCGGTAGATGATAAGGCCTACCAATGTACTTACTTTACAAATGTACTTCATCATATCGCCGACAACGAGAAAGCGATGGGTGAGATTTCAAGAGTGACCGGAGTGAGACTCATTATGGTTGAAACGGTATCTGAAGGAAAAACTAAGCAGGAAATTGCCGAAGATTGGTCTCGCACTTTTATGAATGACGTATTATGGAATACCTTATTTAATCACATCGATACACCGGTACCCGGCACGTACGATACAGGTGAAAAATGGATTAAACGTTTTCAAAGATATGGTTGGAAGTGCACCTATTACCAGGATCTTGGCTATGACCAGGAAAGCATAAGAGATAGGCATATAATTGCCGTATTTGAGAGACAATAGTCTCTAAAAAGAGTCTATTTTGTGCCTGTATTAATAATTTAATATAGGCATATTTTTTTTCTTATAATATCGTGGTTTCTAGACTAAAACGCATTATTTCGTATTTGTGACGGTGTGTCATATCTTGTACAGATGATACTTGACAAAAATAGGAAAATATGCTATTATTCCTTTTGATATAGTATATATTATTGAAATGAAAGAGGACATTAACAAAAGATGAGAAAAACATCAAAAACTTTAAAAAGCCTTATTTTAACAGTATCTATGTTGGTTGGTTGTTCTCAACCTCCAACCACGATACAAAAAGTTATTCCTCCCACCTCGGTTGGGCTGAATTCAAAAGCAGGGGCAGTCGTTACGATACAGCTTCCAAAGCTGTCCATCGTCGACAAAATCCAGAGCGGACTCATCCTTCATCCAGAAAAGATTGGGATGAAGAAGATGACTGGAGATGTAGAAGTTTATTATAACTTAGAGCTCAAATTGGACGATTCCAGTTTCGACTCACTTGGTAATAAACTACCCATGGATCATGAAAGAGCCCAGAGCCGCTATTTCCAGGTGATCGATTCATTGGAAAAAGACGGATATGTCCTGACTGATCCTGGTGCTGATTTGAAAGTGCTGAGCAGTACTGTGACGTACTGTAATCTTACGGTGATACCCAGAGTAACAAGTCATGTTGTTATAGGTAAGAGTTCATATGACAATATCGAGGCTTACCTCGATTGTACTGTGTATCGTGGTGGTGAGATTGTTGGCGGTAGTTTTGGTCTCCAACAGTACTTGGGATACGAAGGAGATTGGGATATTGAAAAGACAATAGGAGAAATTTCTGCCAAAGCTCAGGCCTTGAGTGAAGTGGAATTAGTTACTGACATAAAGGCCGGTGAGAAAAGTAATCTCCCGATTACTTGGACACTCAGATATAAAGGTCGTGACTCAACGTATGCAGATATGGTAATAGCGGCTAATGGAGCCTTACTATATCGACCACTTACAGTTACGATAAATAATCGTGTGCAAGAGGTAGAATGGGAGGACACTGTTAAGGGTGATAAAAAACTTCTTTTACATTTGCCTTTGAAGAGTGGAGAATCAACAACGATATCTGTTGTTGGCTCACCTCTTTCATCGGGGGAAGAAGGGACAGTAAGTATTGCTAGTTTTGAAGTTTTGGGGGGAAGTAAATATCCTCAAGATATGAGAGAAAGACAGCAAAATCTATTTGGTGGTGATGGTGATTCCACTTCAATACCTCTCGTTTTGGTGGCTACTGAAACCTCTGGTTTAGAAAAAATGAGAGAGAATTCTGTAAAATTTGTTGAGAACCTTAATAAGGTATTTTCTCCAATGGGAAAGAAATATCGGTTAGCAAATCTTTTGACTATCAAGTCAAGAGAATTTCTCAATATTACTTCTCACCCAGAAAATTATCCAGATCTTTTTCATGTGCAAGGTAGTACAATTCCATCAATCACGATGTTTCTTATCGGAACGGATACATTTACTCCGCAAGATAAAGTAAACTTCTCTGATAAGATGGGGTACTCTACTCTCTGGTATGAGAAGGACCCCTATGATGTCAGTAAATTTACCAAGAAACCATATGTCGTTGTCTCGGCAATGGACAAGATGAATCCGTTGATAGACCCTGAAGAAATTCAGGTTTCATCACATGAGCTAGCTCACTCATTTGGTGTTCAGGATGCCTATAGGTATAAGGCGACTGACGCAACCGGGGTTGAGTCTGACTTCCATGACTATTATCCAACAGGATATAGTGAGGATTGGGCTATGGATCCAATGGTACATTTGGATCCGGACTTAACTGTTGACACCCTCCGTTTCTCTTCACTGAATATGGCTATCATTAGCCGTACACCAGTAGAGGACTTCAACAGAGACTATGCAGCATTTTTTGCCGGTATGTATGCGAAGCAAACAAAGCTTACTGTGTTGGATACACAATTAAAACCAGTAGAAGGTGCAGATGTTAGCGTATACTGTGTGAGAAAAGCCTGTTGGTCTTGCGATGACGTTGTGATGAGAGGAACAGTGAAATATGACGGAGTTCCTTATCATCCAGAAGCACTTGCTTCTCTGAAAACAGATAAGGATGGTGCGGTCACCTTCGACTCACCAACTTCACAGTTTGACGTTAAGCAAAACTCAGCAACAGGTTGTGGTGTCGAAGTTGCCAAGATTAACTATCAAGGCAACAGAACAAACAAGATTGTTTCTGGGCTCGATGTATCGACAGCATATGTTGTAGGGGGAAAATACACCTATGACACAACCGTTTCAATCGATACCGGTCTAAAATAAAAAATTAATATAATTATAACAGTCCTCCCCTAAAAAGGAGGATTTATTGTTTTCTATCTTTAGGCTGGTTTAAGCGTACGATTATGATACACTGGACTCACTTATTGGTGCTTTGAACTTTACGATTCCCATGCAAGAAACCATTCACGAATTACTCAAGGAATACTTTGGCTATGACAGCTTTCGCCCCCAACAGGAGGATATTATCCATACTGTCCTAGCGGGCAACGATACGGTGGTGCTCATGCCGACAGGGGGAGGGAAGTCGCTTTGTTTTCAAATTCCTGCCTTGGCGCTTGATGGGATCACTCTTGTGGTGTCGCCTTTGATCGCGCTTATGAAAGATCAGGTGGATGCGATGGTGGCAAACGGTATCCCCGCGGCGTTTATCAACAGTAGTCTTTCTGGTGCGGAAATCAATGAAATTCAAGGTGAACTTGAAAGGGGAGAGATCAAACTTTTGTACATCGCGCCCGAGCGGTTGGCGCTACCCGAATTTCAAATGTTTCTCAAAGAACTTCCGATCGCGCTTATTGCGGTCGATGAAGCGCACTGTATTTCGGAATGGGGGCATGAATTTCGTCCTGACTATCGAAACCTTCAGCGATGCAAGCAAATACTGTTTCCTGATGTACCGATCATCGCGCTGACCGCGACGGCTACTCCAAAGGTGAAAGACGATATCATTTCACAGCTTCATTTGCAATCGCCGAAAGTGTTTTTGGCAAGTTTCGATCGGCCGAATTTGTTCATCAACGTTAAACCGAAACAGCAGGCTTCTAAAGAGATTTTGTCACTTTTAAAAAGACACAAAGACGAAGCGGTTATTATCTATTGTCTTTCTCGAAAAGAAACAGAAACGCTCGCGTCTGCCCTCAAAAAAGAAGGCCATAAGGCGACGGCCTATCACGCTGGCATGAACAGCGAGGAACGAAGAATCGCGCAAGATCGTTTTAAAAAGGATCAAGTGTCTATCATTGTGGCCACCGTGGCGTTTGGTATGGGGATTGATAAGCCGGATGTACGATTAGTGATTCATTATAGTTTGCCAAAGAGTATTGAAGGGTACTATCAGGAAATAGGTCGTGCGGGTCGGGATGGATTGCCCAGCGAGTGTGTACTTTTCTATACTTACGGCGACACGAGAACGCTGGAATATTTCATCGGCGCCATGGAAGATCCTGAAGAACAGAAACGCGCACGAGTGAAACTTCAGGACATGGTTGATTACTGTGAAGAAAAAGGCTGTCGAAGAAATGTACTGTTGAAATATTTCGGCGAAGTTGGCGGAGAGCAAAATTGTGAAAGCTGTGATACCTGTACGACAACAAAAGAAATGTTCGACGGGACGATTATCGCGCAAAAGATTCTTTCGGCAGTGATTAAGACGGGAAATAGATTTGGTGCACAACATGTCATCAATGTTTTACGGGGATCAAAAAGTAAGCCGGTGCTCGATCGCGGGCATGATACTCTCTCGGTGTATGGGATTGTAAAAGAGTATGATGACTCGGCGTTGCGTCTTTTCTTTAAAGAACTGGTGGCAAAGGGATATTTGCTGAAAGATGAAATCGATACTAATATTTTTGTGTTCAAAGTGTCCCCACAAGGAATGGAGGCATTGAGAGAACGATCGGCGATCGAGCTCACACAGCCTCCTGTTACGCTTTCGAAAACTAAAACATCATCGAGTCGTACATCAGCAGCGCACAGCTATAATGCACTCTTTCAGGAACTTCGCGCTCTTCGCAAGAAACTCGCCGAAGCACGAAATATTCCGCCGTTTATGATCTTCAGCGATAAATCGCTTATTGAGATGACAGAATACCTGCCGCAGGATAAAGAGAGTTTTTCAAAGATATTTGGCGTAGGAGCGCAAAAACTCGAGGATTTTGGGCGGGATTTTATGGAGGTGATACGGCGATACGAGAAATTAACTACAAAATAATCATCGCATCCCCAAAACTATAAAACTGATATTGTCGTTCGATCGCTTCTTGATATGCGTCGAGAATACGCGTTGTCCCGCCTTGTTTTTTATACTCTGCAAACGCGCATACGAGTAGAATAAGCGTTGATTGAGGGAGGTGAAAGTTCGTGATAAGCCCATCAACGATTTTAAATTGATATCCGGGGTACATAAAAATATCGACGTCTTTTGAACCTGGCGTGAGATTACCGTTTTTGTCTGTAAATGCCTCCAGTGTTCGAGTTGAAGTGGTGCCGACGGTAATGACACGTCGTCCTTCTTTTTTTGCAGTGTTTATGATGTCGGCGGTTTCGGGAGATATGGTCGCGTATTCAGGGTGCATGCGATGGTCGGTGATGGTTTCAGTGCGGATGGGGGAGAAAGTTCCGGGGCCGACATGAAGGGTGACTTCGGTGAAGATAACTCCTTTTTGTTTTAAACGTTCGATTAGTTCTGTGGTGAAATGAAATCCTGCAGTTGGCGCGGCGACAGAGCCTTCTTGGGATGCAAACACTGTTTGGTATTCTTCATTGTTGGAAACATGAGAGATATACGGCGGTGTAGGCGGAGTGCCATGGGTTTCGATCAATGCACGCAAATCAGTTCCGTGCTTGTTAAATGAAATATGCCACAGCGTGTCGTCGATTTTTTCTTGCGCGATAGCGTACCAGTCATCGGCGAGAGTGAGTTGTTTTCCTGTTTCGCTTGCTTTTAGATTTTTTATCATGGCAGACCATACGCCGTCTTTTATTTCGCGCACTAATAATATTTCAACGAGGCCACCGGTCGGTTTGGTGGCAGATAAACGTGCTGGGATCACTTTTGAGTTATTGAGTACCACCACGTCGCCTTCGTGGAGAAGGTCTATGAGATCATAAAAATGCTTATGCTCCGGCGCATTCCTATTTTCAAGTATCATAAGCCGGCAATGATCGCGCGGAGAGGTAGGCTCTTGGGCGATCAAGTTTTCGGGGAGGGTGAAGTTGAAATCGGAAAGTTTCATATTCAATTTTTGCAGTGCTCTTGTAGGGATAAAAAAATCGGCATTAATACCGACTAAATATTGTTCAATCACTTTCGGCATTCCTCACAAAGGTACTGCCTTGAATCTGGATCAAACGCAACTGCTCCCTTGTGTTGATTATCAGCATATACGCCATTGATTTTCTTATCTTGTCTTTGCTGAACCCAACATTCATCCTCAGATAGAGGTTGCGTACCCCTAACACGGAGGTTTCCTGTTGCATGCTTGCTTGGCCTTGGAATGAACGATTCTGCCATCCTTCTCTCCCTAATATACAAAAATATATCTTCCTCTATTTAACTCTAAAATCTGTATTTTGTCTAATTCACCAAGAAGGATACGGGGATTGACAAAAGTGTATATTTGTGATATAATTTGACTTAGTATTATTGAAATTTCAAGGAGGAAATCAAATCATGCTAGTTTCGATTATTATTCGGACTATGAATGAAAAAGATGATTTAGAAAAATTACTTAATGTACTTCTAAATCAAAATTACCACTCACATGAGATTATTGTCGTCGACAATGAGTCAACAGATGGAACAGTTCAGCTCGCACAAGAAAGGGGTGCGAAGGTGATTACTATAAGTCGGCAAGATTTCAACTTCCCCCGATCTCTTAATCGAGGAGCCGAGGCTGCGAGTGGTGAGATATTGGTCTATCTTGTGGGACACGCTCTTCCGTACACGGATGACTGGCTACGGTGCGGAATGGAGCATTTCAGCGATGCAAACGTTGCAGGTGTGTATTCGCCAGTTATCCCTAAGAAGGGGTGTACAGTGGCTGAGCATCTGTTTTATTGGCCTGGCTATCTGATTGCAAAAATGCGTGGTTCTCATAAAGTTGTAAAAACTGGCATGGGAATATTTGGAGCAACGAATATTGCTATGCGTAGAGATTTGTGGGAGAAACACCATTTTGATGAAACGTACCAATTGGGTGGAGAAGATGGTGAATGGGCAGGCTGGGCGATCTCTGAGGGGTTTCAGCTTGTCTGTGATTATCGTTTTGCGGTCAAGCACTCACATGGATTGGGTTTTGCTGGCTTAAAAAAGCAAATTCAATATTGGGATAAGCTTTCAGAACCGACGACCTTTAGTTTGGAAGAATTTGCGTTTAGAAAAGATTTAAAATTTTAAAAAATTTATTTAAAACTCCTTGCTGTCATTATGACGGAAAGGAGTTTTTTACTTTAAGCAATACTGAGGTAAATAAAGGCGATAATAGTTATTGATGCCATTGAAATTCCAAGTATTCTTGTAAAATCGTCAAGATTGAGTTCTTTCATTAATGTTTTCCTTTGCTCATTTAGTGTCGAGCAGACCTACTTCCTTGTAGTGGTACGTATAACATATAAGTCGATAATTGTCAATCTCTGTATGTTGACAAGGTATACGATCGTTCACTATACTATATAATATATGAAGGATTCTCACCGTACAAAACTTTCTCGGTTCTATTGGGCTCATAATCGGATGCCCAGCTTTTCTGAAATGGCGGGACTTTTTGGGTTTGCTTCAAAAAATGCGGTGTCGAAAGTGGTAAATCGTTTAGTGGAGGAGGGGATAGTCCAAAAGGACAAAACTGGCAGGCTTATTCCCGGGGCGTCGCTGAAAGGGTTAGCGATACGGGGGACGGTGGGGGCAAGTTTTCCATCGCCAGCCGAAGAGGAGCTCGTGGATGTCATTACTCTTGATGAATATCTTATTCACAACCACGAAGCGACGTTTATGCTCAATGTTTCGGGTGATTCAATGATTGATGCAGGCATCCATCCGGGCGATATTGTCCTTTTGGAACGAGGAAAAACACCAAAACATGGAGATATCGTGGTTGCACAAGTCGATCACGCCTGGACGATGAAATATTATGAGAAAAAAGGAAAGCAAGTGCGTTTGGTGCCTGCAAACAAGGCGTATCCGATGATTTTTCCTAAAGAAGAGTTGACGATCACGGGGGTGGTGGTAGGGGTAGTGAGACGATACGTTTAAGTACAAGATTGAATCATAAACTCTACTCCATGCGCACTATATTCCATGTTGATGGGGACGCGTTCTTTGCTGCTTGTGAACAGGCGGTTCATCCTGATTGGGTGGGTCGTGCGGTGATTACGGGTGCGGAGAGGGGAATCGTGTCGGCGGCAAGTTATGAGGCAAAAGCAAAAGGCGTATCGCGGGGAACCGCATTGTGGGATGTTCACAGGATAATTCCTGACGCTATCATTGTGCCGTCAGATTATGAAACGTACTCTACATTTTCAAATCGCATGTTTAACATTGTGCGACGCTTTACTCCTGAAGTGGAGGAATACTCTATCGATGAGGCATTTGTCGATGTAACAGGGTGTGATCGTATGTATAACTGTTCATATAATGAGCTCGCATTACGTATCCAATCCGTGGTTGTCCGTGAATTAGGTATTTCGGTATCGATTGGTATTGGCCCGTCAAAAGTTCTTGCAAAAGTTGGTTCGAAATGGAAAAAGCCATCGGGGGTTACTGAAATTACGGTTGATACTCGTGAAAGTTATTTGAGTAAACTTGATGTTGAAAAAATTTGGGGCATCGGTAACGCTCATGCGGCACGGTTTCGCATGGCGGGCATTCGTACGGCATGGCAATTTGCGAGTATGCCTGAATCAACGATGAAACAATCGCTGTATAAACCGCTCAAAGAAATTTGGCATGAGCTCAATGGCACATCGGTTAATCCTGTGATCACGTCAATAAAGCAGGCTTATAAAAGCATCAGTAAGGTGAAGACCTTTACTCCCCCGTCATCGAATGCTTTGTATCTTAAAGCTCGTATCATGCGTAATCTTGAAAATGCTTGTATCAAGGCGCGTCGGTATGGTTTACTCGCCGGCAGTGTAGGTCTCTATTTGCGTAAACAGGATTTTCGATCGGCATACGGCGAACATAAGCTCGCTATAGCGAGTGTGTATCCATCGGAGCTGTTTTCTGTGTTGGAAAATATGTTTGATACCCTTTTCGACCAACGCGCGCTCTATCGAGCGACGGGTGTGGTATTGTTGGGGCTCCATTCGACAGGACAGGCTCAAAAATCATTGTTTTCTCATTATAATGCAAGTAAGAAGCTTGCTGGTTTGTACAAGAGTATGGATCAAATCAATAGGAGGTATGGTAAACATACGGTCGCAACTGGTACTTCTCTTCGTCTGACCCATCAACCGTATCACACGAGTAGTCGTGGTAATATACCGATTAGAGCCCAAAAACGTCTCATAGGAGAGACGTCACGTCAACGTATTAATATCCCCTTACTCCATGTGGTCGTATAGAGTCTTGCCTTTTTTGTGAACATCATGTATATTGACCGTTATCAA
>JAHFJA010000008.1 GCA_023246095.1 bacterium
AATCGGCAATAGCCATAAGGAAATCGAAATCGTAGTAACCCGTGGTCGGGTGAAAGTGTTTTTTGATAGAGACCGATTAGAAATGAAACAATTGTTTTCATAATTACGAACGCTTTGAGGATGAAGTACTTGGTTGAGAAAATGCTCGAATGACCTGGCTATGGATTTGCTCATAGCTTGCCGTCACAATAGAAGGTTTTGAAATGATCACGATGTCGGTTGGTGATGTGATACGTCCTCGTTCTTCGTAGCTCGCAGCACGCAAGCGTCTTTTTATGCGATTGCGGATCGTTGCTTTTTTGGAAATCTTATTGGACACCACTACGCCGATGCGAGGATTACTGAGAGATGAAGGAAGGAGGCGAACAAAAAAATAGGGAGTTGAAACAGAAACACCTTTGCGAAACACCCGTGCAAAGTCACGTTGGGCGGACAAGCGCAAAGGACGAGGAAGCATTGCTACACCGTTAATGCATGACGACCCTTTTTCCGACGAGCTTTAAGAACATTTCGGCCGGTTTTTGAAGCCATGCGGATACGAAATCCATGAGTTCGTGCTCGTTTACGTTTTTTTGGTTGATAGGTTCTCTTTGGCATATATATAAGTGAAGCGAAAAGTAGGATCACTATATCCGTTTTCCTTATAGCTGTCAAGTCAAGGCCGCAGGCCGCAGATACCCTTTAGGGTACCGAACTCCGTAATGTACCCTTTCTATCCCCACAAATTCACTGCTTATACACATCTTATTCACTTTTTCTTGCAGGTGTGGTACCGTTGTTTGTCTGGCAAGTGTGTGATACACTGCACGCACAGGACATATTCGTCCAAAACTATCAATTAGCTAAAAGTATTTTTTCTATGACAACCCAACAACTGTGGCAAGCAGCGTTAGGAGAACTAGAGCTTTTGGTGAGCAAGCCAAATTTTAGCACCTGGTTCAAAGCCACATTTATTGTTTCGTTTGAAAATAACAGGGCCATCGTTGGGGTCCCGAACACGTTTGCAAAATCATGGCTCGAACGAAAATACCATTTGATGATTATAAAAGCTCTTCGCAATGTCGCGCATGAGCCGATTAAAGAAGTGATCTATAAAGTAGAGGTAACGCGACCAGCCTCTTCTTTGTCAATGCCATTGTTCCCTTCTGAAAAAGCGGTACCTGCATTTACTGCCGCCGCTGTAGCTGCACCTGTTGCAACAATTACCCCGACTGCAACGGGAGGGCATACTCATTCATTGAATCCTAAGTACACATTTTCAAATTTTGTCGTTGGTAAATATTGTGAACTCGCCAATGCCGCATGTTTGGCGGTGGCCTCAAATCCAGGTGAAGTTTATAACCCGCTCTATATATATGGGCCGGTTGGATTGGGTAAAACCCATCTTCTCCATGCGGTAGGCCATGAAATCATGACGAATTTTCCGGCAAAGAAGGTAATGTTTGTGACATGTGAAAAATTTACTAATGATTATATTCAAGCCGTGAGATCGGGACGAGGAAAAGAGCTGAAAGATTTTTACCGTTCCGTTGATGTACTTATTATCGACGACATCCAATTTCTTTCAAGCAAAGAAGGAACACAGGAAGAATTTTTTCATACATTTAACACACTTCATCAGACAAACCGTCAGCTCGTGATCGCGTCCGACCGTCCACCAAAAGCTATCCCTGCTATTGAGAGTCGTCTTCTTTCTCGCTTGGAATGGGGAATGATTGCTGATATAAACATGCCTGACCTAGAGACCCGTATTGCTATTTTGGAACAAAAATGTGTCGAGCGGGGATTGGAGGTTTCTCCTGAAATGTTGAATTACATGGCTACGATGGTACAGACGAACATTCGTGAACTTGAAGGAGCACTTAATCGAATTGTTGCCTACTCGCAACTTCAGCCAGACGCCATGAGTTTTGAAAAAGTGAAGCAGATCCTTTCATCCATCACTACCAATCCTGCCAAAAAATCATTAACTCCAAAACAGCTCATTAATATTGTTTCAGAGTTTTTTGATGTGGCTCTTCCTGATATCTTGGGTGCGTGTCGTAAAAAGGAATTGACTATGCCGCGCCAGATCATCATGTATCTCATGCGTGAAGAGCTCAAGTGTTCATTTCCTTCCATTGGCGCAGAGTTAGGGGGCCGTGATCATACCACCGCGATCCATGCCTATAATAAAATTGCACGAGAAACAGAAGAATCGCCAAAAGTAAAATCAGATATTGATCTTATCCGTCAGCGTATCTATAACATATGAAGTTTTCGTGCATCCAGGAAAATCTATTCAAGGGTTTGCAGGTTGTTAGTCATATTGCAGGAACGAGTTCTGGACTTCCTATTCTTGCCAATATTTTGTTGAAAACAGAAGATGGTTTTTTGACTCTTTGTTCGACAAACCTTGAGATGGGGGTGAAATGCACAGTACGAGGTAAGGTAGAAACAGAAGGGGTGATTGCGATTGATGCACGCATTATTACTGAGTATCTTGGTTTGCTTCCCAAAGATCGTGTAGAACTCGAAGTATTAGAAGGGCCTATCCTCTCTATCTCTTGTGGTACATACCACACTCAAATCAAAGGGGTGGTGGCAGATGAATATCCCATTCTTCCTCCCGCAGAAAAAGCTCACTCGTTACAATGTCGTGCAAAGGATCTGAAAAAACATCTTCAACGAGTAGTCGGTGCGGCGAAGTATGACGAAACAAGAATGGAACTTTCTGGCGTGTTATTTGTCGCTCATGAGAAAACACTTACTCTGGTTGCTACTGATGCATATCGTTTGGCAGAGAGCACTCTTGTTTTGGATGAAGCCGCAGCACAGGATATTCGAGTGATTGTTCCATTGAAAACCGTGCAAGAATTGTTACGAAATTTATCCGATGACCCTGAGATGGTGGTGCAACTCATGATTAGCGATACACAGATTACGGCGGTTGTTGAAAATATCGAATTGGTATCAAAATTGGTTGATGGACAATATCCTGATTATACCCAAATCATTCCTTCTTCATTTTCGACTCGAGCGGTTGTTGATCGACAGGAGTGGATGCGCGCGGTCAAAGCATCGAGTATTTTTTCAAAGTCGGGTCTCAATGATGTCACTCTGGATTTTGCACCCGGTGAAAGTGATAAAGGGATTTTGACTATCTCGTCCGCAAACACCACAGTAGGGGAAACAGCAGTTAAACTGGATATTCAATGCAGTGGAAGCGCAATGTCGGCGTCACTGAATTACCGATATCTCCTTGATGGACTGCAGAATATGACTACTACCCAAGTATCAGTCGGTGCTATTGATTCAAATAGTCCTTGTATTCTCAAACCAGTAAACGAAGAAGGATACCAATATATGGTTATGCCTATTCGAGAGTAGAGAAGTGTTTTTGTTGCATTGTTTCTTCAGCACGCAACTTCTCTTCAGGAGAATTGATGGGGAGCCATTGTGAAAAGATTACGGTATGGACCGTATTTTTTTTTGCAAATTGTTCGAGAGTTTGAGGAAGTCCATATTCACCACTTTTTAATACTACCGGGGTTTCTTGAAAAATTGCATCGTCTAGCATGTATACACCGGTTGCTGAATATATTTGAGTGTCTTGAGGTTGTGGTCGAGAAAGTGTTGTAAATACTCCATCTGTGTTGAAATTTACAGAAAGCACATTGTCAGGGGCAAGAGCACGGTCAGTGGGGAATACACCAAGTGCATAGTTATAGGAAAGTAGTTTTTTGATATCCGCTGCAAAAATAACATCATCACAATTTGATACGATGAATTGTTCTCCCTTCAAAAATTCTTTTACAGACCATAGAGCACCGGCACTGCCTTTCATTTCTCCTTGTGATACATACCTGATTGGTTTATTGAGATAGGTTGTGCCGAGAGTTGAGATGATATTCTTAGAAAGATGTTCTATGATGATAATAAATTCATCAACAAATGGCGTGAGCGCATCGAGCGCAAAGTAAATAACCGGTCTTTCTAGGACCGTGATAAGTGCTTTTGGGATTGTTTCAGTCAAAGGAAGGAAGCGTTTTCCTTTTCCTGCTGCGAAAATTACGCCTTTCATGTAGGTAGTATATAAAAATATGCTCTGCACGCATATTGTGCACAGAGCATATTGATCAGACCACGACCGGTGATTGAAGGTAGTGTTCAATCTCTTTATGTGTGAGAGGCTTACTCATATATTCGAGATATGGATTCCACTCACCATTCTGTTTTGAAAGACAATCAAGATATGATTGAAATGTTGCAAGGAATATGCATTGAGCGGGCAATATAAGAAGTTTTTGCGCCTCGTTTTTACTTACAAATTGAACATCATCAATCTCATTTTTATTCTCTGGATTGAGTTGAGACTCGGTTTCCAAGAATCCATGATACAAAAACGTTGTTTGCCCCTCATATTTCCTGGACTGGTACTCTGCGATTTTGGTAATGATTCGGGGAGTACACCCCGTCTCTTCTGTACATTCTCTTAATGCTGCGGTACGGAATGATTCTCCCGATTCTCTGCCGCCACCAGGGAATGACCAGTGTTTCACCCCTTTTTTATCTGGATATGCGTGGTGTACTAGTAGGATCAACGATCCCCTTGAAATAACTGTAAATGATCCATCAAGTGCAACCATGGCACCCTCCTTTTCGATTTTCGCTTATAATTTAATACAAAGGATATACTACTCATAAGTAGATGATTTGTCAACCTTCTTCCTATTCAATGCTTTATTTTTTCTCCAAAAGTGTGTAGTGTGCTTTGAAGTGTTTTATCTCATAACGAAAAATTTCTTGTTCAGAGGATTGTATGGTCAAAGGATTTTGGGGACAACTTAAAAAACCTATCATGGTTCTAGCTCCGATGGCTGATGTTACGGACGCTGCTTTTCGCGAAATTATCGCAAAATATGGCAAGCCGGATGTTGTTTGGACCGAATTTGTGTCGGCTGATGGTCTTGCATCTGAAAAAGGACGTAAGGGTTTGCTCATTGATTTTAAATATTCTGAGCAAGAACGGCCCATTGTCGCGCAATTGTTCGGTGCAACCCCTGAACACTTTTATGATGCGGCGAAATTGGCTAAAACACTAGGTTTTGATGGTGTTGATATCAACATGGGATGCCCTGATAAGAAGGTTTTGAAGCAGGGGGCAGGTGCTTTTTTGTGTAAACATCCTCAATTAGCTCAGGAAATTATCTATCAAACAATGCGGGGAGCGGAAGGATTGCCTGTATCAGTGAAGATTCGACTGGGATACAACACTGATATACTAGAAGAATGGGTTCCTGCACTTTTGGAAACACAACTTGCCGCGATCATTATCCATGCTCGCACAATGAAAGAGATGTCTGATGTGCCCGCTCGATGGGAGCGAGTGGCTGATGCGGTCAAGATGCGCAATCAAATGCAGGGAGACAATAAACAGACACTTATTTTAGGAAATGGTGATGTGAAAAATCTCGTCGAAGCTCAAAGTCGTGTCGATGAGACAGGGTGTGATGGAGTGATGATCGGTCGAGGAATTTTTGGCAACCCTTGGTTGTTTGATCGCGATGCTCGTGAAATACCCCTTGAGGAAAAACTTCGAGTTATGGTTGAGCATACATTGTTGTTTAAAAAATATTTTGAGAATATCAAAAGTTTTGACGTAATGAAGAAGCACTACAAGGCCTATGTAAATGGTTTTGATGGTGCTAAAGATTTAAGAGTACTGTTGATGGATTGTAAGAACGCTAAAGAAGTAGGGGGTGTTGTCGATCATTTTTTGAGATCAAATTGAACTGAAAATAATTCGTGTTTCTTATAACACAAAGATTATAAATAAATCAGAGGGCACATACAAAAAGGATTCATATTTGTGGGTCCTTTTTGCTTATCAAAATGCCAAAAAGATGGTATAATTAAGACAAATTATGGTTATTGCCTGAGTTTGTATGATTCCAAAAAAACAAAAAGCAAAAAAACCTTACAGATTTTTACCTCATATTCTTTCTCTCTCTTTTTTGTTGGCTTCAGTTTTGGGAGCTTTTTTAATTCTCTATTTAAATTCGCGTACTTCCGACACCTCTGCTGTTATTAACAACACAATCGCTACGACTAACATTACCCAAGAGTCATCAATGGCTTTGGGTGCGGATGGTTTCGCCCGTGTAACTTACTTTGGGGGTCTAAGTCTTAATTTGTATTTCGTACAATGCACCAACACAGCATGTACCACTAAGAACACAACAGACGTGGACACGGGGGGTTCAGTTGGTCGGTATTCTTCTGTGGCTATGGATACATCTGCTGGCGGTGATGGATTTGCTCGAATTAGTTATGAAAGCCAAGCAGATGGAGATCTTAAATTTATACAGTGTACCAACGCTGACTGCTCAACACGAAACACCACTACACTAGACACTGTTGGTAGCGTCGGGTTTTATACATCCACCGTGATAGACCCTACAGACCATTTTGCTCGAATTAGTTATACAGATAACACAAATGCACATCTCAAATATATACGATGCACGAATGCTTCTTGTTCTACAAATGTAATGACGGTAGTAGATACTGCGAGCGGTACGGCAGGGTTTAGTTCGCTAGCATTAGACTCTTCTCCAGGTGGTGATGGGTTTGCTCGAATCAGTGAATTTGACGCATCGTTCAATCTTAGACTTGTGCAATGTACAGACGCTGATTGTTCCACTCACAACATAACGGTGGTAGATTCGATAAGTGGACGGTATACATCTTTGGCGTTGGACCCAACTGACCACTTTGCTCGGATCAGTTATTATAACCAAGCAACGGGGGATTTGAAATTTGCGCAGTGCACAGACGCCACATGTTCGACTCATAACATTACAACAGTTGACTCAACCGATGATGTTGGATGGTATCCATCTTTGGCATTAGATACGTCTGTCGGTGGCGATGGTTTTGCCCGTATCAGCTATTATGACAACACTCATGCTTTTCTGAAATACGCCCAATGTACAGACGCTACATGTGCAGGACGTAATGTCACTACTATTTTTAATACGCAAGCAGTCGGACAAAATACTACAATAAAGATTGACCCCACGGATCATTTTGCGCGCATTAGTTATCTTGACCAAACAAATCACGCGATGAAGTTTGCTCAATGTATTGATGCCGCTTGTTCGGGCTTTCCTCCTACTGCGCCAACGTCGCTAATTGCAAACACTGGAACTGCCACGGCCCAGGTGGCACCCGCTGACCCAACAGCATTGACTTCTTCCGACATTGTCTTCTCGGCAATTTATCATGATCCAGACACGGAGGCGGGGTTGCAATATCAGCTTCAAGTTGCCACAGACAATCTTTTTAATTCTATCGTTTACGATTCAGGCGCTAATATTTCTTTAGCGGCAAACGCTGTGGATGGGGCTCGTTCTTCCGATATTTCTTCTCCTGCCGTTTTTGCCCAAAATACTACATACTATTGGCGTATTAGATTTTGGGACGCAGGTAACACGGGGACAGGGGCTTGGTCACCTAGTGGAGGAAGTGCTGCGTCTTTTAAGACGAATCCCGATCTTTCTATCACACTCACTGATTTAGATTACTCCACAGATCTTTCGGGTTTGTATAGTTCTATTGCTGTTGGGCTGGATGGGTTTTCTCGCATTAGTTATTACAATCAGACGACCGGTGATTTAAAATATGTCCAATGTACTAATGCCACATGTTCCACAAGGGTCCTCACGACTATCGATAGTACCGGTGATGTTGGTATGTATACCTCAATCAAGGTGGCCTCCGACGGCTTTGCTCGTATTAGCTATTATGACAATACTAACGGTGACCTTAAGTTCGTTAAATGTGGTGATGCCGCTTGTACTCCAGGGAGTGCTACATTCACAACTATTGATAGTGCGACCCAAGTCGGCCAATATACTTCACTGGTGTTAGGATCTGATGGGTTTGCACGAATAAGCTATTATGATGCTACGCCAGGCAATAAAGGGGCGGGCACTATTCAAGATCTAAAATTCGTTCAATGTACCAATGCAACATGTTCAACAAACGTTATCAGTACGGTAGATAGTACGGGTAATGTGGGTATGTATACTTCACTGGCGTTAGGCTCTGATGGTTTTGCACGTATCTCTTATTATGATAGTACGAATGCCGATCTGAAATTTGCTCAATGTACCAATGCTACCTGCTCAACAAATGTGCTTACGACTGTTGATAGCTTTAGAACAGTAGGCTCGTACTCTTCTATCGCTATGGCCTCGGATGGTTTTGCGCGAATTAGTTATTCTAATCCAAACGATGGTGATCTAAAATTTGCTCAATGTACCAATGCTACCTGCTCAACAAATGTGCTTACAACTGTTGATAGTGTAGGAACTGTAGGGGACTATACCTCGTTGTCTATGGCTTCGGATGGTTTCGCTCGCATAAGCTATTACGATGCCACAAATACAGCAGTAAAAGTTGCCGCATGTACCAATACAGCATGTAGTACAAACACGTTGACGACGATTCAGACAGGTGGAAATGTTGGACAGTACACTGCAATGACCCTTGTAAGTGATATTCCGCAGATTACCTACTTTCATGGTCTTCCTCATTATGATTTAACTCTGGCACAATGTTCTACTAGTACTTGTGCTGCTGCTGTGGTTAACATCGCACCGACTGCAAACAGTGTTTCGATTACCGGTACTGTCCTTATTGGGCAGACTCTTACTGGTCACTACACTTACGCTGATACAGAAAGTGATCCTCAAGGTACTTCCACTTTTCGTTGGCTTAGAGATGGCGCAACGGCGATAAGTGGAGCTACTGCTTTGACCTATACTATAGTTCCCGCTGATATGGGTCATACGGTTGTTTTTGAAGTGACGCCGGTGGCGACCACAGGAACGACCCCAGGAACCCCTGTGCCAAGTTCTGCGACCATTTCGGTTCCTGGGGTTAGTTGTATTAACGCGCCAACTGGTCTTGTCTCATGGTGGCCTGGTGATGGTAATACGAGTGATAGGCAAGGTACTGATACAGGGCAACTTAATAATGGCGCGACGTTTGCTTCTGGCCAGGTTTCTCAGGGGTTTAGTTTTGATGGGGTCAACGATAGTATGACTGCGAGTGATGCAGGTTTTCCCAGCGGAAATGCAGATAGGACGATTATCGCTTGGGTAAAGACCGCCGCAACAGGGGAAAAATACTTCCTTTCTTATGGTACCAATTCTGCGACGAATGCATTTGCTGTCGGTGTGCTCAATAATAAACTAACAATTGCTCAATCGGGTACTAATATTTCTTCCAACGCCAGCATAAATGATAATAATTTTCATCTTGTGGCGGTAACGTATTCTGGAACGGGGGATAGTTATAAGCTATATATCGACGGCGTTCTTGATAAGACAGCTACGATGACAACCTCGACTACGTTAGGAGGCTCCCTATACCTTGGAAGATACCTTACTGCCAGTAATTACTTTGCTGGTGTTGTTGATGAAGTAATGGTCTATAATCGCGCGCTGAATTTTTCAAATATTAATGCACTATATAACGCTGGGGCAGTATGTCATTCAATTAACGAACTCCTTAATCTTACTGATACTGTTACTCGTCAAACAACCTCAGTGGACGCAAATCACACTTTGGTTTTCACTACACCTTCAGGCATACCGGAAGATAGTACTCTCACGGTGACATTCCCTACAGGATTTAACCTCTCTACTCTCACTGAAGATGATGTCGATATTCAAGATGATGGTGTTGATCTAACAACCGCGACAACATGTACTGGTTCCGAAAAGGCGAGTGTTGTAATAAGTGGTCAAATAGTGACGGTAACGATTTGTAATAGTGATGGCGGTGCCATCGCTCCCAACAGTGTGGTGACGGTAAAAATCGGTACGAACGCAACTCAGTCGGGGGTTGGTAGTCATATGATTGCGAATCCAGCAACGGCTGCCAATTACCTCGTCTCTATTGGAGGTACTTTTGGTGAAGCAGAATCCCTCAGTCTCCCTATCGTCGATAGTGATCAAGTAACCGAGTCAGCAAGCATCACTCCATATATTACATTTGATCTCGACACAGGTATCAGTGTCGGTGAAACCTTGCCTCCTTACACGGTGTACTTTGGCAACCTCTCTCCGTTGGTTGTTTCTTCATCAGATCACACCAGTATTAACTCAGTATATTTAGATCTCAATACCAATGCGTATGGCGGAGCAATTGTTACCGTCAAAGGCGCGTATGGGGGATTAAAGAGTACAATCGTTAACTCTTTAATTACGACCACTGACTCGGGTACGGCTGTTCCTCTCTCGGCGGGCACTGAAGGATTCGGTCTATGTATCGCCAGTACTTCAGCGGTAGGGGGAGCTATTACCAAAACGGCACCCTACAATGGAAGCTGTGATGCCACTACTCACAATATTGGAGGTATCACCACTTCACCTCGTACGTTGTTCACTAGTGCTGGTGCTCCAGTCGATGGAACAGCTAACGACACGGCCGAAGTGATGTTTAAGACCTCTATTGCTCCTACCACAAAAGCAGCGACTGACTACACTGAAGTGATTACTTTTATTGCTACCGGGAGTTTCTAAAATATGCTAAAGAAAAAACACTTTAATTTTCCGCTGTTACTTTCTGTATTGATTCTGGTGGTTGGAGTCACTACATTTCTTTTTCTACAAACCAAAGATACTCCCACAGAGGCAAGTAGTACGGTGATAAACTCTATTGATACCACAGGGGATGTTGGGTTAAATTCCTCCATTGCTATTGATACTTCTCCGGGGGCTCCCGATAATTTTCCGTACATTAGTTATTTCGATCAAACAAACCAAGATTTGAAATACATAAAATGTGGCGACGCTGCATGTACACCAGCAACCAATATTGTCACCACGATTGAAGGTCAAGTTGTGGGATCGCCTGCTGTTGCAGCTACTCAAACAGGACTGCACACCTCTATTGTAATCGGTTCCGATCACTTTGCTCGAATTTCGTATTACAGTATAACGAACAATGCCCCGGCAGCTAACTTTAGTTTACGGTTTGTTAAATGTCTTAATATTGAATGTCGTAGTACCACAACGAGTCCTGCGGGGATACCTACGAATTCTCCTGTTGATTTAGGTACTGCGGAAAACTCTCCCACATCAATTGCACTTGATAATTCTGGGTTCCCGAGAATCACTTTCAGTAAAAGTAATGGAACAGGGAGTGGTTTGAATATTATTCAGTGCTCAAGTGCCGATTGCTCGACAGGAAAAACCCCTGTTGAATTAGACGGTTCTGCGGCGGTGGTAGGGTCCGCTTCGTCGATTGCTGTAGGCTCTGATAATTTGACTAGAGTAGCCTACAACGATCAAACAAATACGAACCTAAAGTTTATTAAATGTGCAACAGTGACGTGTACTACATCAGAAACAAAGACAGTGCTTGATGGTGCAACTCCTGCAACAACAGTTGGGTATAATCCTTCAATGAAACTTAGCACATCTAATCTTCCTCGAATTAGTTACTTTGATGTAACGACTTCAAATCAACATTATAAATACGCCGAGTGTACGGTTGATGATTGTACGGGTACGGTAAACATCACTCAACTTGATCCAGAAATAGTTACCGACAGTGGAGGTTCTATTTCATCTTTGACACTAGGTACTGACGGTATCCCTAGTATCGCATATCAGTCAATTCAAAAATTGAAGTTTATTCGATGTTCTGATACCTCATGTACTTCAAAAAACATACTATTTTTAGATAGTACTGGAAACGTGGGAGCTGATAATTCAATTGCGTTCGGGGCAGATGGATTTCCTCGTATAAGCTATCGTGATCAGACGAATGCAGATTTGAAATATATTCAATGTACCGATGCAACATGCGGTCGTGTTCCAAGTGCACCCACTTCCCTTTTAATGAACGTCATAGAAAATGGTGCTCTCACTCAATTTAACACCACAGACAGTGGGAGGTTGGCACTGACTTCCAAAGAACTTGTTGTTACCGCAGTAAACAATGATCTGGACCTGGCAGATGTTGTCGATAAGTATGAAGTTCAAGTAGCTACCGATAATGCTTTCTCCAGTATTGTTTATGATTCTGGATCGACGGGAACAAGTATGGCATCGAGGGCGAATGGGGCTCAATCCGCCCAGATTGAAGTACCTGCCGCTATATCTGAAAATACAACGTACTATTGGAGGATACGGTTTTGGGATCACGCAGGAAACGCAGGTGATTTTTCACCATCAGGGGCTGGGGCAGCTAGTTTCAAGACAAGTGCTGGACTTACTCCTGTTATAAACAATATCGATACAACAGGGGATGTAGGTCAATATTCTTCCATTGTTATCTATCCAACAGACGGTTTTGCACGAATCAGTTATTATGATGCGACCAATGGAGATCTAAAATTTAAACGATGTACAAATGCAGATTGTACGACGGCAGTTACCACTACCGTTGATAGTACGGGTATTATTGGACAACATACCGCGTTGGCATTAAATTCATCAGGGTTGGCAAGAATTGTTTACTATAATGCGACATTGGGTGGTCCATTTGGACCTGTCGGAGATGTAAAATATGTAGAGTGTCTCGATGCAGATTGTTCGACAGGCAATAGAAATATCACTACTATTGCCACATCTGGTGATGTAGGTCAGTTTGCATCCATTGCTATAAGCTCTGTATCTGACGGAGAACTTGCAAGTATTAGTTATTATAATACATCTGGCGGATTTCCATCGGGACCGGGTGATCTTATTTTTGTAAAATGCCCCAATACCGCTTGTACAGGAAGTTCTTCTGTTAATCTTGATACTGTAGGGAACACTGGCTCCTACACGTCTCTAAAATTGAGTACCACTGCAGGAACTATTGATTATCCTCGCATCAGTTTTTATGATACTACCAATGGAAATCTCAGGTTCGTACGATGTGGCGATAAAACATGTACACCAGCAAGCGCAACATTTACCAATGTTGACGGGGTGTCTCCTGTAACCAATGTGGGACAATACACATCACTTTCTCTCACCTCAACGGACATCCCCTATATCAGCTATTATGATGTGACAAATGGAGATCTAAAGTTGGTGATCTGTGGCGATGTTACTTGTTCGAGCGGAAATACTTTTCCTGTTTTGGATACCACAGGAGATGTGGGGAAATATACGTCTCTTAGTCTTACTGTCACCGGTATACCGCGGATTAGTTATTATGATGTAACTAATACTGCGCTTAAGTTTGCAACGTGTTCCGATACTGTGTGTACTTCCAGTACTATGACAACCCTTAATAAGGTGGGTAATATGGGTCAATACAGTTCTCTCTCTTTAGGTGCTGATTCATTTGCGCGGGTTAGTTATTATGATGCATCTAATGGTGATTTAAAGTTTGCGTTGTGCACGACAGGAAGTTGTACTGCACCTACCAACACTCCTCCCACCACCCCTACCACCCTCTATGCAAACACCGCCGCAAACACCGCACAGTCCGGCGTTGCAAGCCCGGCAACCCTAAACTCTACCAGTGTCGTTTTTTCTGCGGTACACAATGATCCTGATGGAGACGCAACAGATAAGTACGAATTGCAAATCGATAACAATAATGACTTTTCGAGTTTACTCTATGACTCGGAACAGACAGGTCTTGTTGGTACAACTCTTACTTCAACTTCCAGTGGAAGTCGTACCCCTACTCCTGATATAAGTATTCTTGCAAATGGTGCAAACTCGGGAGCCGTACTCAATAACTTTTCCGGAGGAGTGCCTACGCCAAATACGGTGTACTACTGGCGTATTCGTTTTTGGGATATCAATGGCGCGAGAGGGGATTTTTCACCGGATATCGGGGGTGCTGCCCAATTCACGGTGATTATAGGGGGCGCACCAACCGCACCAACTGCACTGTATGCAAACACATCTGTGATAGGAGCACAGTCGGGTCGGGATAATCCAACTAATCTTGCATCAACCAGCGTAGTTTTCTCAGCCATTCATAATGACCCTGACGCAAATGCAGCAAACAAATATGAATTGCAGATTGATGATGATAATGATTTTTCAAGCGTGATCTATGATTCCGGATCATTGGGAACGAGTATGACATCAACGACGGATGGCAGTCGGACCCATACTCCCGATATCGGTATCTTGGCTGCCGGTGGGGGGGTAACGAATACATTGGTTGGAGGTGTTCCTTCACTCAATACTACTTATTTCTGGCGTATTAAATTTTGGGATACCGATTCTAATGTAGGCGCCTATTCCCCTAGTGGTGTCGATGCTGCATATTTCATAGTTTCTACTACAAACTGCGCAACTCCTCCAACAGGATTAGTTTCGTGGTGGCCAGGAGATAATAATAGTTCTGATATGCAAGGTACCCATCCAGGCATCTTAACAGGAGGCACTACATTTAACTCAGCAAAAGTTGCACAAGGATTTAGTTTTGATGGGGTGAATGATTCTGTGAGTATGACAGATACTGGTTTTCCTAGTGGAACACAAGATCGAACATTATCTGCATGGATTAAGACATCTGCAACAGGAGAAAAATATTTCCTATCCTATGGTACTGATGTTGCGACACAAGCGTTTGGATTTGGAGTATTAAACAACAAACTCACGGTGACTCAGTCAGGTAGTTCTATCTCATCTAGTGCAAGCGTAAACAGCAATGTATTTCATCATGTTGCCGTCACCTATAGTGCAACAGGTGATACTTACAAACTTTATATTGATGGAGTGCAAGATGGTACAGGGACAATGACAACCTCGACAGTGTTAAGCGGTTCTCTTTTTCTCGGACGATATGTGACAGCAACGAATTTTTTCGCTGGTATTGTGGATGAGCCTATGATATTTAATCGCGCATTGTCACTCTCTGAAATTAATTCGATGTATCTTATGGGCTCGACGGGAGTATGTAAACCGTCGTTGAATGTTTTCAACATGGCCGATACCCTTACTCGTCAAGCTAAAACAGCAGACTCGAACCACACACTGATCCTTACTACTCCAAAAGGTATCCCTGATTCTTCTACTTTTACTATCACATTTCCTGCAGGATTTAATCTGACTACTCTCACTGAAGATGATATCGATATCCAAGATGATGGTGTTGATCTCACTACCGCCCCCGATTGTACTGGTTCTGAAAAAGCGAGTGTTTCGATTAGTGGTCAGGTGATCACGGTGACAATTTGTAATGGTGATGGCGGTGCGATCGCCCCAAATAGTGTAGTGACAGTAAAAATTGGTACCAACGCAACACAATCAGGTACTGGTAGTCATACCATATCCAATCCATCGTCGGTCGCTAACTATGTGATTTCTATCGGCGGTACCTTTGGAGAAACAGGATCCCTCAGTCTCCCTATTGTTGATAGTGATCAAGTAAATGAGTCAGCAAGTATCACTCCTTATATTACCTTTGATCTTGACACGGGTATCAGTGTTGGTGAGACTCCAACTCCTTACACTGTGTACTTTGGCAACCTATCTCCTTTGGTTGTCTCATCGTCGGATCACACCAGTATCAACTCGGTATATTTAGACCTCAACACCAATGCTGTAGGCGGAGCAATCGTTACTGTCAAAGGGGCATATGGAGGATTGAAGAGCACTATGGTTAACTCTCTTATCACCACCACTGACTCGGGTACGGCAGTTCCTCTCTCGGCAGGAACGGAAGGATTTGGTTTATGTATCGCCAACACCTCGACGGTAGGGGGAACTATCACCAAAACCGCCCCATACAACGGAAGTTGTGATGCAACAACACACAATATCGGAGGTATCACTATTTCACCACGTACGTTGTTCACTAGTTCAGGCGCACCGGTCGATGGTACAGACAACAATACTGCCGAAGTGATGTTTAAGACCTCTATATCTCCTACCACAAAAGCAGCGATTGATTATACTGAGGTCGTTACCTTTATTGCAACGGGGAGCTTTTAAAGTGTAAAAGGGATTATGAGGGGTAGCTGATGTAGAGAGGGTATGGTATAGTTAAAATATACAATCCGTCGCTAAAGACCCGGTTTCAACCCTCTTTTTCTTTCTATGATACAGAAGAAACATTTTCGACTTACAGCCCTTTTTTCGGTGCTTCTTCTTATTATTGGAGCAACTGCATTCCTATTTATACAAAGTAACAATACTCCGACGTACGCCACGACTATTACTACAGTAGATACGGTCGGTGATGTAGGATCGTATCCGTCTACTGCGATTGCTTCATCTGACGGATTTGCTCGTATTAGTTATTATGATACTACCAATGGTGATCTAAAATTCGTCCAATGCACCAACGCCTTATGCTCAACACACAATATTACAACAGTTGACTCGACTGGTGATGTGGGATGGTATACGTCAATCGCGCTCGATTCAAATAATTTAGCCTTTATCAGCTATTATGATGCTACCAATGGTGATCTAAAATTCGTTCAATGTACCAACGCGGCATGCTCTACTAGCAATATTACCACAGTCGACTCGACTGGTGATGTAGGAACAGGTTCTTCTCTTAAGATCGCATCCGACGGATTTGCCCGTATCGCTTATACTGATACTACTAATGCTGATATTAAATTCGCCCAGTGCACCAACGCCGCATGTACAACGAAGACTATTACCTCTGTAATTACACTCCCAAATGCCTCTGGTGTTATTTCGCTCGCTCTTAACTCTAGTGATCTTGCGCGATTCACCTACTATGATTTTGGTGTTAGCGATCTTATATTCGTCCAGTGCACCAACGCCGCATGCTCTACTAAAAATACCACCACAGTCGACTCGACCGGTATTGTAGGGTCAAGTTCATCGTTAGTTCTTAACTCTAGTGACTTGGCGCGAATCAGTTATTTTGATCAAACTAACGGCGATCTCAAATTTGCAGAGTGCACCAATAGTGTGTGTTCAACTAAAAATATTACTACAGTAGACGCGACTGGTGTCGCAGGAGTGCAATCCTCAATTACTTTGGCTTCCGATGGTTTTGCGCGGATTAGCTATGTTAGCAATGGTGGCGGGCTTAAGTTTATTGGCTGTCTCACTAGTAATTGTGCATCAAGATTCAATACCACCGTAGATGTTTCAGCAGCGCAATTTGGAGCTCCATCAATCGCATTGGGGTCTGATGGGTTTGCACGGATTAGCTACTATTATGGAGGTAATGCAGGTTTAAATTTCGTTCAATGTACGAACAATGCCTGTAATAGTAATCAAGCCCCCTCTGCCCCTGACACATTATTTGCAAACGTTAGTACGACGGGTGCAGCGACAGGGAGTGCGAATCCTACTAATTTGAGTCTAAAAGCCGTATCATTTACTGCCATCCATCGCGATCTTGGCGAAGATGCGGCAAATAAGTATAGGTTACAAATTTCAACCAATTCGGATTTTTCAGTTACCGGGGCCTATGTATATGATAGTGGTTCAGCGGGAACTCCTCTCCCAGCCAACGTATCAAATAATGCACGATCAACAAGTATAGGAAGTCCATATCTTGCTCTTACTGGGGGCACCACATACTATTGGCGCATTGCTTTTTATGATACTTCTGGAAATGTTGGACCATTTTCAACAGAGACAGCAACATTTACCACAGTGACCACACCTACACCAAGCACAAGTCTTGCCGACGGAGATTTAATTGCCGGTACGATAGGCAATTATGCAAGTCTAGGTATTGGGGGAGATGGTTTCCCTCGCATTGCTTACCAATATATAACAGGTCTTGATCTTTATTATGTGCAGTGTTTTGACGCAGTGTGTGGAACGCATGCCACAACAGTACTAGAAACAACTAATAGTGTGGGGGCATACATATCTATGTATACTGATCCTGTGGACGGATTTTCTCGTATTAGTTATCAAGATTCGACAAATGGAGACCTAAAATTCATCCGTTGTACCAATGCTTCTTGCAGTACAAAAAATTCTAGATTGGTTGATTCAACAAATGTTACTGGTTTGTATACTTCTATAGCGCGAGGATCAGGTGGGTTCCCTCAAATTAGTTACTATGACTCGACTTTGGGAGACCTAAAGTTTGTGCAATGTGCTGACGCAGACTGCTTGACGGTATATAATTCAAGTAACGTTATTGTTGCGAGCGGCACTACTTCAATCACTCTTGATTCGACCGGTGATGTTGGGCAATACACTTCGTTATCTATTGACAGTAATGGGTTTCCACGAATTGCCTATTATGATGTCACAAACACAGATTTAAAACTGGTGCGATGTGGAAATAATGGCTCTGTGTTTTGTACAACGGGAAATGTTGTTGTGGGTGTGGATGTTAGTGGAAATAATGAAGGACAATTTGAATCGCTCGCGTTGGATAGCCATAACTGTGAAAGCATTAGTTATCATGAAGGGGGGAGCGGAGATTTGAGATTTGCTCGATATGCCTGGAATGGTTCAGCTTGTGACTCGTCGCCCACACTAACGACATTAGATACGGCGGGTGTTACAGGACAATATACATCAATTAAAATGGGTGCTGGCGATATTCCTTCCATCGCGTATGTGAATGCCAGTAACCCAAACTTGAGATTTATACGATGCCCTAATGCTGCTTGTACTTCGCCAAGTCCAATCAATCTTGACGGAACTGTTGGATCAGGGGTATATGCGAGTCTTATTATAGGAAACTCTGGTACATATACAAACGATAATTTACCTAGAGTAGCGTATATACGTGGTTCCGATCTCTACATAGCTGTTTGCTACAATACAGGGTGTCTTCCCAACCAAGGACCTAGTGCTCCAGCATCTCTCCTTGTAAACACCACTGCAAATGGTGCCCAAACAGCAGACTGTTCTCCTTCGTCCGGAAAACCGAATTGTACAAATCCTATTGATCTTGCATCCACGAGTCTCACTTTTTCTGCAGTAGGAAGCGATGTTGATCTTGAAAATATGAATAAGTACGAATTACAGATTTCAATATACCCTGACTTTAATACCTTGAAATACGATAGCGGTACAGCAGGTACCAGCCTTACTTCGTTTGCAAACGGGACTCGATCGGGAAGTGTGGGAATTCTTGGAAGCGGTGGAACCGGATTTTCGAATACGTTTACAGGAGGAGTTCCTTCACAAGATACGACCTACTATTGGCGCATTAAATTTTGGGATGTCTCGGGTAATGCGGGTACTTTTTCCAATACGACGCCAGTCGATTCATTTATTATTCCTTCAGGGGGCACTACGCCGATACTAAGTGTCCTTGATGCGTTAGGTACTACTGGTCAATATCCTTCCGTTGCGGTCGATCAAACAAGTGGGCTGGCACGTATAGCATATTCAGATGCGACAAATAGCGATCTTCGTTATATACAATGTACAAATATTCCTTGTTCAACCTATACGACTAAACTTGTAGACGGGGTTGGATTCACGACAGGTGCCTATACTTCTATCGCGCTGGGAACAGGAGGAATTCCTCAAATCAGCTATTATGACATCAATACGTCTCGGATGAAACTTGCTATTTGTAATGATCTTGCGTGCAGTTCACCAACTATTGTTTCGACGTTTGCGGGTACTGTTGTCGGACAAGGACAGTATTCATCGATTGCTATAGGTAGCGATAACCTCGCGCGCATTGCTCATTATGGAGCTGTGGGGCTCAATCCTTATATTACTCGATGTCTCACTGCATTGTGTGCTACCTCAACAACCACTACTATTGATGCCAGTGCCGGAGACCAAGGTCAATATATATCGCTCGTGTTAAGTACTGCACCCGCCACGCTCGATTTTCCTCGTGTCAGCTACTACGATGCCACTGTGGGAGATCTTATATATGTGAAATGTGGGAACGTGGATTGTACAGGATCTACACCTGTCTCTATTGATACCACGAATACTGTCGGTCAACACACATCTATTGGGTTGACAAGCACAGGCATACCGATAATCAGCTATTACTATGTTACGGGATCTGATTTACGCATTGTCGTCTGTGGAAGTGATACATGCAGTTCAGGAAATACCATAACTACTCTTGATTCGATAAACGTTACAGGACAAAACACTTCGCTTAAGATTGGGTCAGATGATCGCGCTGCAATCGCGTATTACGCAAATACAAGTGGCTCATTGAAATTAGCGCGATGTATCGATGCAACATGTAACACAGCACAAGTAAATACAGTCGAGAGTGGGTTGGGTAGTGGAACTTCTTTTGTTGGTATGGGAATAGGTTCGGACAATATTCCAAGGATTGGAGCTTATAATGTGTCGCTGGGGGATTTAAATTTTGCGAAGTGTAACAATATATATTGTGGCACGGTACCCAACTTCGCCCCCACTGCTCCAACTACCTTATATAGCAATACAGGACAAAATGGTGCTCAATCAGGCCTGGACAATCCCACTACCCTTAACTCCACCAACGTGGTCTTCTCTGCCATCTACAATGATCCTAATACACTGGACACTGCTAGCAAATATGAACTTCAGATTGCCACCAACAATAGTTTCTCTGGTCCATCCATCGTTTATGATTCTGAAAACACCGGACTAATAGGAACCACTCTGACCCTCAATCCACTTAATGGAGCTCGCTCCACCAATATCCCTATCCTTGCCAACGGGGGAGCGGTGACCAATATCTTTAGTGGAGGCATGCCAACTCTTAATACCCCCTACTACTGGCGTATCCGTTTCTGGGACAACAGTGGTGCACAAGGAGCATTTTCTTCTGATCTGGGGGGTGCTGCCTCTTTTATCGTCACATCAAATGTTGCACCTTCTATCACCACATTGGACAGTGTGGGGGATGTGGGACAATACACCTCAAATGTTGTTAACTTGAACGTTACAGGCTCAGATGGATTTTCTCGAATTGCCTATTATGATACCACCAATGCAGATCTCAAGTTTATTCAATGTACTAACTCCAATTGTTTGACCCGAGTGACTACTACCGTCGATTCTACTAACATAACAGGTCAAAATCCTTCTATTTCAATGGGTGCCGATGGTTTCGCTCGCATTGCCTACAAAAATGTTTCGGGTGGTGCAACAAATGATGACCCTATACTTGCTCGATGTACCAGTGCAGATTGTTCTTCAAGAGTACCTACAATTATTGATAGCACCGCTAACGCGGGAGTTGATACTTCAATCGCAATGGATAATGCCGTGGGCGGGGATGGTTTTGCGCGCGTTCTTTATACCGGTAATAACGGAGTATTTTTTGCTCGATGTACCAACGCAAATTGTTCTACTAGCGTCGTTACGTCAACTGTCTTTATTTCTGCTACTAGTCCTACATCTCACAATACTTCTATGACCCTTGGTGCTGATCATTTTGGTCGTGTTAGCTACTATCAAGGCAACACACTGAATTTTATGCAGTGCACTAATGCTAATTGCAGTACCAGAGTTCTTACTGTGTTGGATAATTCGGTTGCTAATGTGGGGTCTCACACGTGGATTGCGATGGGCTCTGATGGTTTTGCGCGTATTAGCTACTATGATGTCACTAATGGTGACCTCAAATTCATCCAGTGTACCAATGATGCTTGTACAGCCAAGGTGACTACCACTGTCGATTCTACAGGGAACGTTGGACAATATACTTCTCTTTCTTTGGGTCCAAATGACTTTGCTCGTATTAGTTACTATGATGTCACTAACGGTGATCTTAAATATGCTCAATGTGGTAACGCAAGCTGTTCAACTAGTGTGATTACGACACTTGATTCTGTGGGTAATGTAGGACAAAGTACATCGCTTTCTCTCGCCTCTGATGGATCTCCTCGCATTGCCTACTATGATGTCACTAACGGTGATCTTAAATATGCTCAATGTGGTAACGACAGTTGTACTCCCAACATTGCCCCCACCACCCCTACCGTCCTCTACGTCAACACCACTACCAACGGAGCACAATCCGGCGTAGCAAGTCCTGCCACTCTCGCATCCACGAGTATCGTCTTTTCCGCCATTCATCATGATACCGACGGAGATGCAGCCAACAAGTATGAATTGCAAATTGATAATAACAGTGATTTTTCAAGTGTGTTGTACGATTCGGAAAACACTGGTCTCGTAGGAACAACTCTTACCCCCAACGCAAATAATGGTGCACGTTCTACCGACATAGCAATCTTGGTAAATGGAGGGGCAGTCACCAATCTATTTTCCGGAGGGGTACCATCTACAAGCACAACGTACTATTGGCGCATCCGTTTTTGGGATACCAACGGTGCGAGAGGAGATTATTCACCTGATACCGGAGGTGCAGCAAGTTTCTATATTAACTCCGCCCCCACCACCCCTACCGTCCTCTACGTCAACACTACTACCAGCGGAGCACAATCCGGTGTAGCAAGTCCCGCAACCCTCGCATCCACCAGTGTTGTCTTCTCCGCAGTTCACCATGATGCGGACGGAGATGCAGCCAGCGAATATGAATTACAGATTGATAATAACAGTGATTTTTCAAGCGTGCTCTATGATTCGGAAAATACTGGTCTCGTAGGAACAACTCTTACTCCCAATGCAAACGATGGAGCACGCTCTACGAATATAGCAATCTTGGCAAATGGCGGAGCAGTCACCAACTTATTTTCGGGGGGCGTACCATCCACAAACACGACGTACTATTGGCGCATCCGTTTCTGGGATGCCAGAGGAGCACGAGGTGATTATTCACCTGATACCGGAGGTGCAGCTCAATTCATGGTCGTCATAGGTAGCAGTCCTACAGCACCCACTTCACTATATGCAAATACCTCTGCCTTAGGTGCCCAACTTGGCCTTGCCAACCCCACCACCCTTAGTTCTTCAAATGTTGTCTTTTCCGCAATCAACAATGACCCGGATGGGGACATAGTAAACAAGTATGAATTGCAGATCGACGACGATGACACTTTCTCAAGTGTCCTCTATGATTCCGAGAACACTGGCTTGGTGGGTACGAACATGACGGCGACTTCCAACGGAAGTCGTACCCCCACACCTGACATTGCTATCCTCTCTAATGGAGGTGCAGTTACCAATACATTCAGTGGAGGATTACCATCGGTTGGTATTACCTACTATTGGCGTATTAGATTTTGGGATACTAACGGGAATAGAGGCGCATTTTCTCCCTCAGGAACAAACGCCGCCTATTTCTTAGTACCGGGGGTTAGTTGTGTCAACGCTCCTTCCGGTTTAGTTTCGTGGTGGCCCGCAGATAACAATACTACTGACCGACAAGGAAGCAATTCAGGGCAGCTTTCAAATGGTGCTACATTTGGTAATGGGAAAGTTTTAAGAGGTTTCAGTTTTGATGGGATCAACGATTCAGTAAACATGACAGACACAGGACTTCCTAGTGGAACACAAGATCGTACGATAGTAGGCTGGCTCAAGACGGGTTCATCAGGAGAAAAATATTTCTTTTCCTATGGTACTGATGTGGCCACACAAGCATTTGCCTTTGGGATACTCGACAACAAACTTACTATCTCCAATTCAGGCACTAATATTTCTTCAGCATCCAACGTAAATGACAGTACATTCCATCATGTTGCGGTAACATACAACTCAACAGGAGATGTATACAAGCTGTATATTGATGGCGTACTAGACGGCACAGGCACTATGACGACCTCAACGGTCCTGTCAGGTTCTACCTACCTAGGTCGTTACCTCACTGCCTCAAATTTCTTTGCGGGTATTCTCGATGAACCTGCAATATTTAATCGTGTCCTCTCAAGTTCAGAAATCAATTCGTTATATCAAGCAAACTCATCGGGTATATGTAAACCCATCACAGGGGTGACGAGCGTGAGCAACACTCAAACGACACAGAAGACCTCAGCCACAGGGAATCAGACTATTTCCTTCAGTACTCCCAGCGGTGCCCCCGAGGACGCAACCATCACCCTCACATTCCCTGCCAGTTTTAACATTGCCAGCATTACCGAAGATGACGTCGATTTGGCTGTTGATGGTGTAGATCTCACCACCGCTGCCACATGTTCCGGTTCAGAAAAGGCGAGTGTCGCTGTCAGTGGTCAAACGCTCACTTTCACGATCTGTAATGGTGACGGAGGTGCTATAGCAAAAAACAGCGTAGTGACTCTAAGGATAGGAACCAACGCCACCGTATCAGGGACAGGGGTGAATCAAATTACCAACCCTAGTACTGTTGGCAGTTATACTCTTGCCATAGGTGGTACGTTTGGAGATGTGGGTTCCATTGTCGTCCCTGTTACCGACAGCGATCAAGTGGGGGTAGGTGCTACCGTGTCTCCAACCATTACGTTTGATATTGATAGTGCACTCACCGACAGTGAAACATCGGCACCATACACGATCGCTTTGGGATCACTCACTCCATCAATACTGACTACCTCGAATGGATTATTAATTAATGGGCCAGAGATTAACAGTATCTTCCTTGATCTCAACAGTAATGCATTTGGTGGCGCATCAGTAACCGTATTTGGTACGAATGGAGGACTCTACTCTCCTAGCAAAACTACCCTTATTACTCCCGCAACCGCGGAAGAAACGATTGTTGCCGGGCAAGCAAAGTTTGGTCTCTGCGTCGCGGCGATTTCCCAGACTTCAGGATTAGGAACGTTCAGCGCATCACCCAATTATGATGCTGATGGATTATCAAACTGCACTACTACAAATGGAGGTACTCCAAAGATTGGAAAAGTGAATACCACCCCAACACCGATAGTGGCAACAAACGGTACCATCTCAGGAGGACGTGTTCAGATACTTGCCAAAGCATCGGTTACCAACATAACCCCTGCTTCCAATGATTATCAAGAGGTGCTTACATTTATTGCGACGGGGACGTTTTAACAGTTTATCTTGACCCGTGAACACTATAGGGGTATAGTCGTGCTATCAATTCATAATACTTCTTTGTATGACAATAGTATGGGTATTTATAGGTTTTATCGTATTTATTTGGCTGTTTTGTCTTCGTCAGATTAATCAGTATCAACGCGGTGTCATGTTTACGATGGGGCGGTTTTCCGGTATTAAAGGTCCGGGTTGGAGATTGGTTATTCCGGTATTTCAGTCAATGACAAAAGTAGACATGCGCGTTAAGGCAGTGGATGTGCCAAATCAAAAGGCTATCACCAAAGACAATATCACTGTCGATGTAAGTGCGGTGATTTATTATAATGTTGATGATGCGGGAAAAGCTATATTGATGGTTGAAAACTTTTTTTACGCGGTTTCCCAGCTTGCCCAAACAACAATGAGAAATGTAGTGGGTGAAGTTGAACTTGATGATCTATTGGCGGGACGAGAAAAAGTTTCAACACACATTCGTGACATTGTCGGTCAAACCAGCGAGGCATGGGGTATCAAGGTAGATAATGTAGAGCTCAAAGATGTCTCTCTCCCCCAAGAGATGGAACGTACGATTGCAAAACAAGCAGAAGCAGAACGTGAAAAGAGAGCTGTGATCATTCAGGCAGAAGGAGAAGTGTTGGCCGCAGAAAATATGGCAAAGGCTGCAAGTATACTTTCAGCTGTTCCTGGCGCACTACATTTACGTACTTTGCAATCGATTAATGATATTAGTTCTGATCAATCTAACACAATAGTGTTCGTTACTCCCGTTGAGGTACTGAAAGCGTTTGAAGGGTTTGTGAAAAAGACAGGAGTATAAAGAAGGGGATCGTGGTATAATCACCATATTATTGCTGTCATCTTTTCTATGAAAAAGTATTTTACCCTATTGGTGGTGTGTGTAGTTGTATTTGGTATTTCTCCTAGAGTACACGCGGATTCAGCTCCAGATCGTCCATTATGCAGTGAGACAGAAGACTATACAGTGTCGCCATCGAAAGCAGTTATACCGACATGTAAAGCAATTGGAAGGATTTTTAACCTTACTAATTCGCCAGAATTTCAGCAAAAGATATATATTCTTGAACACATCTCCGAAAGAGGGGGTTCGGAGTATTATCGTATACACAAAGATGGCCCGATCGATCAACCTCACGGCACAGGTGCAGACTTGATTGCAATTGATAAATCATATTTTGATTCTCATGGTGGTTTGTCTGGCGTTTTTAAAGAAAAAACAGTGGTAGATCCGGACTTTGGGAACGCGACAGTTATGTCACCTGTCAATGAAGCAGATTTTTCTCAAAATACATTTCCGATTGTTGTGGCGAGAAATGATTCTGATTCTGGGCAAGACTATGGCGCATTTCTGGATACTGTACCCTCAAGTCCTTTTGTGAATGTCACCAACGCATACTATATCTATGACCAGGAATCGACTATCAGTCCGGTGACTGCGAAGGAAATGGTGTACATACCTCTTGATTTTGTTCAGGATGAGGGAAAAAAAAAGTTGGTGGTTTATAAATCGAAAATTATTTTTACTCTTGATAACAATAAGAAATCGGAAAAAGTGTATCCTGTTCCCACTATGGAAGAATTAAAAACTCCCGTCGTAGCTCCGGGGTCAGCAACCCCAACAGCACCAACTGAGTCTCTCTTCATTTATATTTTGAAGACCATCTTTCACTTTTTCCGAATCTAATGCTCGAGTATACTTACAAATTCTTTTTCTACTCCGCATGTACCATTGTCATTGAGACAGTGGTATTGTTTTTACTCATTCGGAAAGGCTTTAAGATTGATGGAAGCACCGTGGCTACAAAGAAGATAATTATCGCGGGAATATTCGCCTCAATGATTACTTTGCCGTACGTGTGGTATATTTTACCGATTCTTGTGTATTGGTCATACGGCTTACAAGTAATATTTTCTGAAGTACTTGCAGTGGTAGTTGAAGCACTATTTTATGGACTTTTTTTGATACCCCGATGGAAACGCGCGATTGTTTTATCTGTTATTTGTAATGCTGTGTCATTTTTCTTGATGCTGTTGCTTAATACAATTCCGGCATTTTCTGAGTTTGTTTCGTGGGTGGTGTCGTAACCCCTCAAAATCCATAGCAAAATGCAGGCATACGTTCGTCTTTGATACTCCGCACATCTCGAATTGAAAGTATGTCGTGCTCTATTAGTTTCTTAAAAAGAATTTCACACTCTGATTGAGCTTGCTCTATCTTTTGTTCGTTAGGACGCTTGTCATGGATTATTTTTCCGATATTCACTTCGGTGATACGGGCGCCCGCAAAATAAGCATCAAGAAGAATGCCACATATTGCGTGCCCATCGGCAATTGATTCAGTAAACAAGAATTCTTTTCGTGCTCCAAATAATCCTGATAATGGTTGGGTGATAGTACTGAGAGCTGGCACGAAGTATCGCAATAGAGGTTTGGCAAAAAGCTCAGTTACTCTTCCAAAACTCTCGAAGCCTCCCACGACGAAGTCGACTGTGTCACTGACGAGGGGATCAATAATCTGTTGAAATTGTTCGGTTGTAGCAGTGGATACATCAGTGTCGAAAAACAATACCAGAGGAGTCGTTGCTTCTTGTATTCCTCTTTTTCGTGCGCAGCCTACTCCTAGATTGATGTCATGGGAAATCAATCGGACACGAGCATCCTGCATGACGCGTTCTTTTACGATGTTAGCAGTACTGTCAGTAGAGCCATCGTCAATAACAAGAATTTCTGTTGTATCAGTGCCTAGGGCAGCATCCAATACGATCCCCACCGTATCTTCTTCATTGTGCGCAGGAAGTATGATGGTGTACGTCAATTGTTTATTTATTGTTTCCATATATTATCCGTAAAAAAAATTTGATGTTTTGAAGCTTTCCGCAAATTTACCTCTTTTGTACATAATTCCGCGAAATGCGTTCAAACCTTCGACTGCAGAAACGAGATCTTTGCGTGATTGCTGTGATCCATACGAGAGAAGTATCTCTTTTTTCTTTTCAATGACGTTCGTGATGTCCTCGAAGTGATTAGGGTTTGACATAGGTCGATCACCTTCGGATTCCCAGATTTCTTTGACTTTATGTGCTTGTCCATATTCGGGAAACGCCGAGCGTCCTGCATGCCATACGGCACGTTTTACTATTCTGGCGGTTAACTGGTGTTCTGTGTGGTATTCATCTTCTTGTAGAATAAGGACAATGTCCGGTTTAAATTCTCTTATCTCTTTCACGCAAGGTAAGATGGTGTCGTAAGAGAGTATGGGATAGTGAGGAAAGTCTAAAAAACTGTGGCTAGCTCCTAATGCATCAGCAACGGTTGAAAATTCTTTGAGGCGTGCGTTACGTTCATCATTTGCATTGAGATCAGGCCTTGGTTCAGAAGGATCAATGCACAGTACTAGTTTCGCAGCGCCCCCTTGTTGCAGTGTTTTAATAATAAAACCGCCCGCGCCTGCAATCTCATCGTCGGGGTGTGCAGAAAAGAATAGTATTCGTTTTTGGGTGCTCTGTGTGTTGATGATATTCATATGATTAGCATGTAATGAATTATAGTAATTTGTTTTGTGAAGAAAAAAGAGTTCCCCTTTGCTTAGTAGGTGGACTATTAAGCAAAGGGAATCAATACCGACTAAAGTAGAGTTGCACTTTCTATCGTTGAATGGAGTGTACCCATCAGATGAGAAAAAATGAGAGTAGGTTTTTTTCTCCAATATTCGATAGCGAGATTTTTGGCTGTCTGGTGACCCGTGAATGACGGTTTGACTCGCTTATCCCATATTTTTAAATCGGGAATTGGCGCATCAAATTCGATGCGGATTGGTTTCGGAATGGAGATACCTCGTTCACGAGCATATTGTGCGCTTTCCTCCCAGTAGGGGATGTTGGTACAGAATAATGTACCTCGCAATGCAAGCTCAATGATAAGAAACTGTGCACGTGGCAGTCCATTTTCCCACCGCCAGTCTTGGGGAAGAAGGTGCTCATATTTTTGAAGGCGAAGATCGTTCATACTTTCGACCACTGAACCGATGGGTAATGAAGGTAGTTTTTCAGCGAGTAGAATATGATTGACGATGGACTGTACACTTGCGCGTACGGGTTTGTCGCGTAGGTTATTTATGACTACCCGAAGCTCGTTTCCTCGTGTTTCTGCTCCTCCCATTTCAAGAGCCCAATCGATTTCTTTATGTAGTCCCGCTACGATGATCTCATCAAAAATAGAATCTACGATGAGCTTATTTGAATCTCCACCGCTTACTTTTAAGTGCGCGGGCGGGAATCCATAATCATGAAGTTTACTTGCTACTTTACTTTCAACTCCATGTATTCGGGGGGTAAAGGGAAATGTATTTGACCATGAACACCACCCTTTTCCATTCCACGGAACGAGATGTTTCGTCGTATTTTCGTTTGAATCACGATTTCCTAATACATCCCCATCATGCATTTCATACACTAAGGGTGCGCTTGGGAAATGGTGTCGCATAACTAGTGCACGTAATACACCCCGGAGTAGTGGTTGTTGATCTCCTCCAATAAATGGATCAGGCTCGGACTGCCATGTGTTGTCGGTATTGATTATTAAAGAACTATTCGGCGTTTCATTCATTTTGTTTCTCCTTGTTTCTATAATGCCGATGCGGGTTTTTTGACCCTCGATACCTTCAATGGCGCATAATTCAAGGTATTGACCGTCAAAAAACACCGCGGGTGTGACCGCGGTGTTTTGGAATTCTTTAAGAAAAATGAGTTTACATCTTCGTAAGATTACCAGCCGCGATACGCGCATATGCAAAAAAGTGGAAAGCAAATGAGTTGCTCCACATACAAGGCATATAGTTGTACAACGCTGAGGTATTCATATAATCTTATGTACTATGATAATCGATATTTTAAATGTGTCAAATTTATTTAATATTATTTTCCAATAAACGGCTTCGCGCTGTGCCATGCCATATCAAAAAGCGACTTCATACTGTTCACAATCGTAGGGTCTTCGATGCGGATTACGTAAAGGTTTACCCCTTCAATGCGAAAGAGCGCAGCGATGTTATTATAGATTGCATTATCATTTTCGATACCTTGTATGGTGGCAAGACGAGAGGAGTAGGTCGCCCCGGCCGTATCTGCATAACGTCGAGAAGCACGACGAGACTCCGAATCGTCATTAATAATTTCGTGAGAAGTGATTTTTTCCTTGTTTATTGAACGAGCAATGTTTTTCACTGAAGAGCTAAACGTAGTTTCAATCTTAGAAAGATGACCCCAAAAACGGATACTATTTGCATGGCGGATTTCATTGTATATTTGTTTGATCCCTTTTTCGCCTTCTAAAATGGTAATATGAGGCTTGCCTTGCGCGGTTTCTTGGAGGTGTTTGAGATTGGGGATGGCTTGTTTGATAAGTGAGAGGTGTTGTGATGCGCGCTGCTCCAATAGAGAGGGGTCTACGGCGATAAAGTACTCTTTTTTTCCGATTGGTAATTTTGTAAGTAATCCTTGACTGAGAAGTTCATCGACATGAAGGTATGTGGTGGGTCTCTTGAGTCCTGATTTTTGCGCTAAATCTTGTACTGAAGCAGTACCCAAAGAAAGAGCAGTGACATATATCTTTGACGCTTTTTCCGATATGCCTAAATTTTGAAATAAAGAGAGGTCCATACAAGCATGGTACCATAAAAAAGAGAATTTGTCAACTTTTCTGACAAAAGATAGTATATATAAAAATATGAAAGCTTTAAAATAAAGGATTCTAATGAATAATGCAAAATTACTGTCATAAGTAGCGTTGACATTTATGACATTTTATGGTATTCTATATGCAGGTAAGTAATTGATGTGATGTAAGAAGGAGAAATAAAAATGAAAAAGTTATCGTTTAGTTTATTAGTTCTGGTTAGTGTATTAGTTGTTTTTGTCAGCAGTGTAAAAGCTGAAGGCTACAAGATGGTAAAACCGGCTGTATTTACTCTGATCAGTGGAGATATTCCTCTGACAGAAAAATTCAAAATCAATCTAACTATGTTGCATACATGGTCGATCGGTGGATCACCATCGCCTCTGTATAGTTTTTTGTCACTTCCAATAGACGTGAATGGTACAATAGTATCTCCTGGAATTGGAGTTGCTACAAACTATGACGATACAGGGAATTCGGCTGGTTTTGCTATCGTATCGGCGTATGGGACAGTTGCAGGGTTTGTGCATTATTCTGAAGTTGATCTGTATTTTACAGAAAAGTCGGTAGATGTTTGGGCGACCACTCGTTGGTTGTATCAGCCGCTTTCTGGAATTCCATTAAATATAGGCGGGCAAGCTTATTTGTCTAACAACAGCATAAGCGCAGGCCCAGAACTTAGCTGGAGCTTTCCACATCTCGATGCGGGAATACAGTTTACCGTTGGTTTACTGAATGATAAAACGTACTACCCACAAATAGTAATGAGAAGTTCGTTCTAAAAAAATAACAAAAAGGGTAAAAGGAGGTTCAAAAAAAACCTCCTCTCGATTCAGTGTAACAGTGAGTTTTTATTGGTACTCTGTGAGAGATAAAAATGCTATTATATAAATAACTTAAAGTGACTTAATTTTTTATGAAAAAGAATATCTTGTGGATTGTGGGAGTGGTAATCGTTTTAATAATTATTGTTGTGGCGATTTCAATGCGGCAAAATGCTCCGAGTGGAAACGTCACATCCAATGAGCCTGTGAAAAAGAGCCAAGAAATAACGATCGGTATGGTGACATTCCCAGGGTACGCACCGCTGCATATTGCAAAATCAAAAGGGTATTATGGAAATACAAATGTAAAACTTGTCTTTATCGAGTCTTTGGGAGAACTTCGCTCGGCGATGCAATCAGGAACTATCGATGCATATGAAATGATATATGATATGTTCCAGTCGGTCAAAGACGTGACCCCTGAAGGTGTGGCGTTTCTTGCGACCGATGAATCACGCGGGGCTGATGGTATCGTTGCGCCAAACAGCATCACTAAGCCGGAAGATTTGAGAGGAAAGACGGTTGGTACAGAACCAGGTTTTCCTGCGTATCTTGCTTTGCTGTCATATTTAGACAAGGGTGGAATGACATTGGCTGATGTGAAATTTAAAGATCTTCCTTCAAAGGACGTTGTGGCAGCATATCTGTCAAAGTCGATTGATGTGGGAGGGACGTATGAGCCGTATTTGTCAGAACTTGCATCGAAAGCAAAAGATTCTCACATACTGATTTCAACAAAAGATACCTCAGGGCTAGCGGTTGAGTTTATGTGGGTCACTCCAAAAACTCTTGCAGACAAGAAAGATGCCTTGCTTGACGTCGCTCGAGGATATTTCAAGGCAACTGATCTTATAAAAACAAACCCTGATGAAGCATTTGCATCTGCTGCTCCTGCGTTTGGGATTTCAAAGGAAGAGATGGCTTTATTTAAAGATGGTATCGTATGGCCAGATTTAGCATATAATCAACAACTCTTAGAAGGGAAGGGTGAAAAAAGTGCGAGTGTTATGTTTCCGTATATAGGCGATATTCTACGAAAGAATAATGAAACAAATATCACCATGAAAGCGGATGACCATATTACTGACAGCATTCTCTCGCAAATTAAATAATTCATGAGTCAAAAAGCGAAACAACTACTTATCGGATTAGGATTATTTCTCCTTGTGATATTCGTTTGGTATATTGCTACCCGTACCGGAGGTGTTGATTCGCTTTTTCTTCCTTCGCCAGAACAAGTATTTCATTCATTCATAACACTTTCAAAAGGAGGTCTCTGGATGCATGTCGGTGTTACTTCGCTACGTGTATTGGTTGCTGTTGTGTTGTCGTTTGTTGTTGCCATACCTCTCGCAATCCTGCTCTATTGGAATAAAACGTCACGCGCTGTTCTGTCTCCTGTTACTGATTTCATGCGCTATCTGCCGGTTCCGGCTCTTATTCCGCTTCTCATTATATTTTTTGGGATTGGTGAAACAGCCAAAATCAGTGTTTTGTTTATCGGTACATTTTTTCAAGCCACAACGTTGATTTTTGATTTCATTAAAAATATCCATCGTGAATATTATGAGCTTGCGTATGTGCTGCATTTTAACAAAAGACAGACGTATTTAATGCAAATACGAGCAATGCTGCCTGAACTGTGGGATACGTTGCGTATCAGTATCGGACTATGTTGGACATATGTCATCATCGCTGAATTAATTGCCACGGACATTGGTATAGGGCGCGTAATAAAAGAAGCGCAACGATTTTCTGACTCATCAAAGCTTTATGTTGCCATCATCGTTATTGGGATAGTAGGGCTTTGTGTCGACCAGGCTATGAAGTGGTATGGACGTCGGTTGTTTCGTTATCGATACATGAGGGTAGAAGTATCATAGGTATATGTCTTATATAAATATTGAAAAGGTCAGTAAATCATATAACAAAAAAGATGTTTTAAAGGACATCTCTTTCGGGATGGAAAAAAATGAAATAATAGCCATTCTGGGGCCTTCCGGCTCGGGTAAGACCACTCTGCTTAAGTGCATTCTAGGATTGGAACATCCTGATCGTGGGCTGATTACTATAGATTCAAAGTCTCATAGCGATTGGCTTTCAAAACAACGCATTGCATATGTTCCTCAACAGTATGCTAATTTTGAATATCTTACCGTACGACAGAATGTAGCACTCGCAGCACATGACAACCTTACCTTGTCTTCACAAGAAATTCTTAACAGTCTCAAAAGTGTTGGGCTCCATAAGTACGCTGATCATTACCCTGGTTCGCTTTCTGGTGGTATGCAGCAGAGACTGGCATTGGCGCGTGCGTTAGCGCAAAAAACAAATATTGTCGCATTCGATGAGTCCTTGAGTGCGCTTGATGTGGAAACGAGACATCAAATGCAGGAGTTAATTCTTGATATTTGGGTTGAGAAGAAAAAAACGTTTTTGTTTGTGACTCATGATATCGAAGAGGCGTTATTTTTGGCAAATCGTATTGTCGTAATGGGGACGCGTCCGGGGAGTATTCAACAAATTCTAAACATACCTTTTGAATATCCTCGCGCTTCAAATCTTCGATTTGATGAACAGTTCCAACGGCTTCGAAAGGGGCTAACATTTAGTATTCGTTCAGAGATGATTAAAGGGAGATTAGTAGAAGGACAAACACTCAAAGCAGGTGCGCTTAAAGTTGGTCTTTATATATGGCCCGGTAATAGTCCTTTTTTCTACGCTCAAGATCAAGGCTTGTTTGATAAGCGAGGACTCTCGGTAGAGTTAATTTCATTTAGTGACAACCGAGAGAAAATTGAATATTGGAAGCGAAAACAGATCGACATTTTAAATGTAAGCATGGATACAGCGTTGCGCTTGAAAAAGCAGATTCCCGAGACTGAAATTATTTCAGAGCTTGTATTGTCCAAGGGGGGAGATGCTCTTGTAACGAGAGAACCTTTAGAAAGTGTGAAGCAGATAAATGGTAAAAAGATTGCTCTTGAGCGGGGCGAGATTGGCGAGTTTTTTCTTAACTATGTGCTACACAAAAATGGTCTTTCACTTGATGACGTCATTCTGCGGGACATGAAGAGTGACGAGATTGGCACTGCTCTGATTAATCACGCTGTCGATGCTGCTGTTTTGTGGGAGCCGTGGCTTTCAAAAACGATCGAGCTTTCCGGTGCCCATAAATTGGTGACCAGTAAACAATACCCTGTGTTTATGGACGTACTGGTAGCAAGAAAAAGTTTTATCAAAAAGAATAAAAAACACATTGAGCAGTTGAAACAAGTTTTTGAGGAATCGGTTGAAGTATTTAAGAGTGACAAAAATCATTTTATCCGTTCTGTTGCGCCTCATGTCGGTTTGGGAACGAGAGAACTTGAAGCTCAACTTGCGACGTTAGAATTTTTCAAAGGATCCGTGGTTGAGGTAACGCGTATTATGAATGAAATACGCCCGTTTGTTTAGGGAAGTTCCTCTGTGTTTCTTTGTTTGTCTTTTACGTCAAAGATTTGCATTCCGTTGAGTATATGATATATTACAAATATCATATAAATCACATATTATTTTATGTCTTTACTTCAAATACAAATTGACGACAAATTAAAGAAAGCGATTCAAAAAAAGGCTAAGACCTACGATATTCCTATGAGTTCTTTGGTAAAGATAGTGCTCACACAGTCATTTTTGAAAGAAGAAACGATCAATGCCTACGAACCAGGCAATATATTTAATGCTGATCGTGACAATAGCGGAAAAGGCGTTCCGTTGGATTCACTGATTAATGTGCTGTAACTATGTCGGATAAATTCCAGAAGTTTATCGACTCTTTGGATGATAAATTTCGAGCACTGCTAAAAAACAAATTAGTAGAATTAAGAAAAGATCCGTACAGCATCAAGGATGTTATTAAAATGAAAGGGGATACTGATTTATATCGTGTATGTATCGGTAAGGTGCGAATTGTGTATCGAATTTCAAAAGATAAGAGTGTTGAAGTAATAGATATTGATTATCGGGGAAATATTTATTAAATATCTTTGATTTACCTCTTGTTTCATACATAAAAACTCCGATATAATCATCGGAGTTTTTACCTTTGTTAAATACATTACTTCACCGTCACCCTGATTCGCGCGCTTCCCACGACGTAACCATTACCGTCGGTCATTTTTACTAGCAATGTATATCGTCCTGAAGTGGCGGGTGTCCAGATGGTTGATAGTGCTGTTGAAGTGGGGGAAAGTGCAGAACTAATCAGCGAATAGTTTTCCTGATTCCATGGAGTGAAATACCATGACACATTTTTTATTGACGACAATGCTGATCCATCGGGAATCGTGATGGTATTTTTTAATGCGACAGGGTCACCTGCTTGTATACTCGTGCTGGCAATAGGAGCATCCCATTTGATACTAGATCGTTTACTACTCGTCATGAAGTTCAGTGTCATTGAGGCTGACTGAGTATTACCGAGGTCGTCTAAACTTTTCACAGTGAGAGTGTGGGTACCATTTTCTTGACCTGATAATGGGTAACTGAGTGCGAATGGGTCGGAGGTGATAATATCAATTAACTGATCGTCGAGATAATACTCGACGCGAGCAACTCCCCGCGGTGCACTGGTTTGTACCGTTACATTGAGGGTATCACCGTTAATATAATCATTGTCTTGCGGAGAAGTGATAGTGAGCGATGGGGTTAGTTCTGAAAGGTGAGTATTGTCGGTTTCGGTAGGGGGTTTTTCGGTGACTAGATTATTTCTTTTTGCCCAATTTTGAACTGCAGCTTCCCAGTTGGCATATTGCTGGTCGTCGTAAGGATTTCCCGGTGTAGGACCACGAGGATCATCTTTGTTTACGTAGTAGAGGATATCGTGAATTTCTTGGAATGTTTTTTCTTGAATCAAATCGGCAGGGGTTGCATCGGTGGCAAGTTTACCGCTTGAAATATCGATGTTTACTTTTTGTTCTTTTCCGGGCTTACCGTCGAGAACATCTTTGCCAGTCCATACGGGCTGTGGTGCCTTGAATTGCTCAACAGGCGTTCCAGTAAGTACCTTTGCCATATAATCATGCCAGATCGGCGCAGACAACATCGAAGCGGAACCATTTTTCTTCATCGATGTGTTGTCATTGTTCCCTACCCAGACACCAGTGACCACTGACGGAGTGTACCCTATCGTCCAGGCGTCACGTACATCGTTGGTTGTTCCTGTCTTTGCAGCAACCGGTCGGTCAGAAAGAGTGAGTGCATTCTTTGCACCAAAAATGTATGACCGAGCGTTATTATCGGAAAGCATATCATTCATTTGACGTGCTATTTCTTCATCAAACACTTTATTCACTTTTGGTTCTTTAAACTCCTGCAGTACTTGCCCATGGCGGTCTTCAACTTTGAGGATTGCCACTGGCTCAACACGTTGGCCTTCACGAGCGAAGGCTGTGTACGCACTCACATGTTCAAGAAGAGTAACTTCACCACCACCGAGTACGAGAGTCAAACCATAGCGATTAGGATCATTGAGTGATGTGTAACCGAGATTTTTTGCTAAGTCAGCTACATTTTTCATGCCTGCGAGGTAGAGGACTTTTACTGCAGTGATGTTGAGTGACCCTGCAAGTGCCTTTTTTAAAGTAACGGGACCGTACTCTTTATTGGTGTAATTGCTGGGGATATATGAATTTCCTGATACGGCGAAGTTTGTTGAAACGTCGTAGATGGTTGTCTGTGGGGTAAATCCTTTCATGAGGGCGGCCGCATACACAATCGGTTTGAACGATGAACCAGGCTGTCGTTTTCGCAATACTACGTTTACATTTCCGTCGATATCTTTATCAAAATAATCCTTCGAGCCTACCATAGCTAAAATTTCACCCGTTTTGGCATCTAACGAAACCATTGCAGCATTGTTTGCTCCTTGTGCGAGATTTTCCTTTGCGCGCGTCTCGACGACTTGTTCTGCTATTTTCTGTTTATCATAATCAAGTGTGGTGGTTACCTTCAACCCCCCTTGTTCAATGGTTTTTTCGTCGTATTGATTGGCGAGCAATTCTTTTACATACATCACAAAATGAGGAGCATCTATATTGGTTCCCGGGTCTTTGAAATTGAGCGTTTCTTTTTTTGCTGCATCAGCTTGTTCTTTTTTAATATATCCTTGTTCCACCATCACATTGAGGATGGTGTGTTGGCGGGCGATAAGGGCGTCTTTGTGGTTTCCCCAAGGGGAGTAGTAGGTTGGTGCCTGAGGAAGGGCTGCCAAGATCGCTGCTTCTCCTAAAGAAACATCTTGTACGTCTTTTCCAAAATAAACCCGAGAGGCCGACTCAACGCCGTATGCGGTTGAACCGTAGGGGATTTCATTAAAATAGAGCTGGAGGATTTGATCTTTGCTAAAGTTCTTTTCGATTTGATAGGAGAGTACGAGTTCTTTAATTTTTCGCGTATATGTTTTTTCGTTGGTGAGAATGGCATTTTTTACAAATTGCTGGGTGATAGTTGAACCACCTTGTGCCTTTCCTCCACGGAAGATGTTGGTAAGAATAGAGCGGGCAATACCTTTGATGTCGAACCCTTGGTGATTGTAGAAATTTTTATCTTCCGCAGAGATGCTGGCATTTTTTACATTGTCAGGAACTTGGTCGATGGTAATAAGAGTTCGTTGCTGATCTCCGTGTACTTCATACAATACGTGGGTGCCGGTGCGGTCATAAATTTTTGTGCTCAATTGGACGGAACGGTCAATAAGTTTGTTTGGATCAGGAAGATCACGGGAAATCCATGCGACCATACCAAAGAAAGCAATGATGCCGAGGAGAAATGTAATAACGCCAGCTAAAAGGAGGCGTTTGAGAAGCATTTTCCTTCCTTTCTTTGTCGTAAAAAACTGAAAAAAAGATATTTTTTTCTTCGAAAGGGGTACTATCGCTTTTGAGTTTGTTTGAGAATTTCGATTGTACGAGTAATTCATCTGCATACATTATTGATACAATAGTGTGGCAGCGCTACTGGCGCAAATGGCTAATGCCAGTGCATCCGCAGCGTCGTCAGGTGTAGGGTGTTTTTTAAGGCGTAGTAATAAGGTGACCATTTTTTTGATTTGAAGCTTGTCGGCTTGTCCGTATCCTGTTACTGATTGCTTCACTTGAAGGGGAGTAAACTCCAAAACGGGTAATTTTGCAAGCTTTGCGGTTAATAATATAACTCCTCGAGCTTGGCTGACATCAATGGCAGTCTTGGTGTTTTTACTAAAATAGAGCTTTTCTACTGCCACTAAGCGAGGCGAAGTCTCGGTAATCAGACGAGCAAGTTCTTGGTAAATCGTAAGAAGGCGGTCTGGGAATGTTTGGTCGGGGCTCGTGGTGATGCATCCATAATTGATACAGCTATAGGTAGACCCTTGTTGAGTCACCAAACCCCACCCAATGGTTCCATACCCTGGGTCGATACCCAATATGGGAGCAGTGGGAGAGGTAGGTATCATGAGAGGTTTGAATATACACGATCGACATCATCATGGTCTTCAAGTGTTTCAATGAGTGTCTGAATTTTTTCATGAGCCTGGTCATCCGCCTCAGCCGGTGCTTTGGGGATGTAGGTAATCTCCGTTCCTTCGAGAGGAATTTTGAGTTCAGTGGCGACTGCTTGTACTTTTGCCAGTTGCTCAGGAGCAGTTATGATGGTTACCATTTCATCCTCTTGTATTATGTCCTCTGCGCCCGCTTCGATAAACGCAATTTCTACTGTTTCATTAAAATGAGCGGGAGAGACTGAAATGATTCCTTTTTTTTCAAACATCCATGCAACACTATTGACCGCTCCGAGGTTTCCACCAGCTTTGGTCAGTATGTGTTTGATTTCGTTAACGGTTCGGTTGCGATTATCAGTAATGGTGGTTATGAGAAGAGCAATACCATTGGGTCCATATCCCTCGTAAGTGATTTCTTCAATCTGGACTCCCTCTAACTCACCAGTACCTCGCTTGATTGCGCGTTCGATATTATCTTTTGGCATGTTTGCTGCGCGTGCACTATCGACCGCGAGGCGTAATGAAAAGTTCATTTCCATATCCCCGCCTTTCAGTCGGGCGGCAATGGTGATGGCATTTCCTAATTTAGTAAACGTTGATGACTTTTTGGCATCGATGACTGCTTTGTGACGTCTTGTTGTCGCCCATTTTGAGTGTCCTGACATAGAGTGGTGTATAGGGTGCTTATTGCTGTTTAGTATACCATGTCCGTTGACATTTTTGTGTGGCCATGGTAGCGTATAGTGCGTAATTTACGCGGGATAAGTGTATATCATTTATATAACATTATCAAGGTATGATCCTCAATATTGTCGCGTCTATCTTCAAGTCATCTACATTGCGAACGTATAGAAAAATGGTGGTAGGAAAAACAAAGAAAAAAGTATTCCGCTTACTTCGCAGTCCAAAACGTGCTTAAATGAAGCAATATGAATATAGGTATCGTCGGCTTACCCAACGTTGGTAAGTCAACTCTTTTTAAAGCACTGACAAAAAAACAGATCGACATTGCGAACTATCCGTTTTGTACGATTGAACCTAACACTGGTATTGTCAAAGTGCCTGATGAGCGGCTTGAGAAGTTGGCCGTTTTTTCTCATTCAGAAAAAATCCTTCCTGCAGCCATGGAATTTGTCGACATCGCTGGTCTTGTTGCGGGTGCCTCGAAGGGTGAGGGATTGGGTAATGCGTTCTTGGCGCATATTCGTTTGGTGGATGCGATTGCTCATGTGGTGCGTACATTTGAAGGGACTGACGTGATTCACGTATCAGGAAAAACGGATCCATTGGCAGACGCGGAAGTGATAAACATTGAGCTTGCACTTTCAGACCTTGCGGTGTTGCAAAAACGACTTGATACACTCAGAGGAAAGATGAAATCAGGAAGCGATACAGAAAGTGTTGCACGGCTGGCGTTGTATCAAGACGTGGAGAAACTACTTGAACGGGGGGTCATGCTGTATACACAAGAATGGACGCCGGAACAACGCGAGCTTTTGAGAGAACTCAATCTCATCACGCTCAAGCCCATGATCTATGTCCTTAATACTGATGAGACGGGCATTGTTTCTCCCGAGATTGTGGAGGCGTTTAAACATAAGAGCAAAGACCAGGCGGTGATTACATTATGCGCAAAACAAGAGGCAGACATGGCGGAGCTTACCGATGAAGAACTGGAGGAGCTTGGCATGAAACGCACTGGCCTTGATCGGCTTATTGTGCAAGGATATGCGACACTTGGATTGATTACTTATTTTACGACCGGACCAAAAGAAGCGCGTGCGTGGACGATCAACAAAGGAATGACAGCACCACAAGCCGCCGGCAAGATTCATACAGATTTTGAAAAAGGGTTTATTCGAGCGGAAGTGATTTCATGGAAAGATCTACTTGATGCCGGATCAGAAGTGGCGGCAAAAGAAAAAGGCCTTATCCGATTAGAGGGTAAGACTTATATTGCACAGGACGGGGATGTGATGGTGTTCCATTTTAACTAGTAAATTTTTCTATTATTAAAGAGGCTCAACGTATATATTTGCGTTGAGCCTCTTTTTATTTTTTCGCTACGCGTATGAATCGCTTTGCACTTATTCCATAAGTGTTTTTTAATTCATTTTCATCTAAATCGTCGATGGCGACTTCGACGGTGAAACCTCTGCAAGAAAACTTTGAAATTAACGGATACGTAATATTTAACTCCGGTAATAGATCCCGGTAACTAGTAATATCACCGCCGGACCAAAGAGTTATTTTTTTTCCTTCTTTTAATTCAAAATCAGCCAGCTGCGAAAGTACTGCACTATTGACCTTACTATCGACAATGAGGGTTCCCTCAATGTCGCAGTAAACGCCCTCCATCTCTTTTGTTTGTGTAATAGTTCTAGCAAGAAGATTTGATTCTTCAACATATTGAATAATTTCCTGGTCAGTTTTGTCTGTCCAGTCTGGAAAGTATTCTTTGGCTCTTTCAATGAACTGTTCGTGGTGTTCAGTGTTTCTACTATTTTTTAAGTTTTTCAAATCATGTTTCAGGATTGAGATCTTATAATCATAGAGCTCTTGTTCTGCTTTTGCTGTGTCATCTTGATTTTGTGTTATCGGTGCTTCTTGTAAGAGATGGTTCAGTAGTGTTGTAGGAGTGAAAGGTAATCTCAAAAATCTAATATTTGGCCGTGTGACCAAATACTGAATCTCTTTGTCTCCTTTATTGTAATCTTTGAATTGCTGGAGAGTGAAAAAACTTGCGATGACAATGGTAGCGCCTTTTTTATTGTATAGCTCCATGACTTCAGCTATCTTTACTTCTTCTTTTTGTTTGTTCGAATCAATACCCACCAAAACAATATTCAGTTTTGTGACTGTGTCTTTGTCTTTTTCGGGACATACGATTTGAAAATTTGCACTGAATTGATTTGCGTACTCAATTCCTAGACCAAGGATTTTATTTGGGTCGAGAATCATGTTTACTAAGCTGGACTGGAAAATTAAGACAGGTATATTAGATAGAGAACTAACCTTCTCTCCCTATGCGAAAAGTCTTTTCTCCCCAGTTCAAGGCCAAGGTCGCTTTTGCGGCAATCAAGGGTGA
>JAHFJA010000020.1 GCA_023246095.1 bacterium
TTGAAAGGTTGCATCATTATAGTGTTCATCGGAAATACTGGTCGACATCTTCACTTCATGCAGATCCCAGCCATCCCCGGAACGCACGAGGATATCCGCCCGGCACGAAAGATCATCAACAACAATCGTGGGCTGATACAACACCGTCGCATTGCTTGCCAACGCACGCTGGGTATTCCTATATCCATCAAAGTTGAACCCCTGCACCGTAGCTCCGCCGGGAAATAATTCATGTGCTTCTTCATCAACAAGATTTCCTTGATCAAACAATCGCTGTGTTGCGGAATCTGTGAGAGGAACAAGTTCTTTGTGCATCTTTTCAAGCCAAAGACGGCACGGGCAATCGAGGTAATGGACGAAGTTTGTTTTTGAGAGGAGCATAGGAATTCTAATATTAATAAATTAAACCATTACCAAACTCCTCGCATCACGATATGTCTCATATACAAAATTATACACTTCCAACCCTTTCATCTCGCATTCCGGTTCCGTATATGTCGGTTCTGGCAACTTCGCAAACAAAAGATCAGCAATCGCGACTTTGACCCCCGCACGATTGGTCTCAAAATCTCTCCAATGTGGAACAAGGAGCGGTTTAAGGTTTTCAAGTAGTTCTTGAGAAGCACTCTTCACCAACGCAACCTCATCCGGGTTCAAATCATCTTTGACCAGCACATCAAATATTGCCAGTTCCTCTTCGCCTAATCCTTCCTTCACAGCACGCTGTTCTTCAACACTCAAATCTTTTGCCAATTCCACCAGATCATCAAACAGTTGATCGACATCGTGCGCCCCACTGTTGTACTCCTTCAACAATGAAAGCAAACGTTCCATAAACTTCGTACGTTTTTTATTCTTCTTCACCATGTCAGTAATCTTTTTTTCAAGCTCGGCACTCATCGCTTCCACTTGAAGATTTTTATTATCCAGTTCGGCAAAAAACGTATGCAACGCATCTGCATCAAGCATGCTCAAATCTTTAATTTTCTTATGTTGAGGGATAACATACTCACCTGCTTGAATAGACTTGTCCAACAAGTCTTCCAAGTCTTTCTTAACCTGCGAGACGTCAATATCCCCCTCCACTACCGTACGGATCCTTGATGCCAGAGTACGAACAGCTGTTACTTCAAGATAGTAGTCTTCAACACTCGGATCAGGCAATACAGAATTGTACGCACTTTGAAGATCACTGGCGAGATTGAGAAATTTCTTTTTCTTCTCCTGATCGCCTACAAGCGCATTCGCGTATCGATCCAACAACAATATCTTTTGCTCACTAGGCGCACGCAACAATACATCAAGATCAACACCCTCTTCTTGTAAGAATTCTTTTGTCTCCAACAATGCATTCTTTAGTGAGATCAACAGCTCATCCTTGCTACGAATAATTGTATCGCCCTCCGTCCCGTTTGCGGCATACAGAGCCAATGCCTTCTCAATATTTTTGAATACCCCAATATAGTCAACAATCAATCCATTTTTCTTGCCTGCATCTGCCACACGATTCGCACGCGCAATCGTCTGCATGAGCGTGTGATTTTTGAGAGGCTTATCCAGATACAACGTAGAAAGATTAGGAACATCAAAACCTGTCAGCCACATAGCACAGACAAATATAATACGCAGGTTGCTTTCCGGCTTCTTGAATTCCTCTTCAAGATTGCCATGCAAAATCCTCTCTCGAATAGGCTTCACATCAATCTCAAATTCTTCCATGTCAGCAATCTCATTTTGATTACCTCCAAGGCTCACCATCACCGCCATATCCACATTTTCGTGCTGTTCCAACTTTGCCAAAATAATATCGCGCTCATGCTCGTCTGTCGCACGAGAAAGATCCATACGCAGTTTTGCGATATATCGATCCCATTCTTTCTTCACTTTGTCATACATCCGAAACGTGGTTTTCTTATCAATCGAGACTACCATTGCCTTACCGTCATATCCCCGCCCAACATAATGCTCAACAATATCACGAGCGATGACATTGAGCCGATCCTCGCGCGTTACAATTTCATAAAACGTCGAGTATTCTTTTTCTAACTTCTCTTCCTCGTCCTCATCAAGATCATATCGATCCAACAACTGCGCAAGCTGCTCTTCGAGATTCTCATTTACATTCTTGAGCCGAGGCACACGATTTTCATAATACAACGGCACCGTCGCACCATCCGCAACCGATTGTCCAAAATTATATACTGACACATAATCGCCAAATGTATTGACCGTCTCCGCTTCCCCGTCCGCCATCAAGGGCGTACCAGTAAACCCGATGAACGAAGCATTTGGCAATGCTTTGCGCATGTTCAATGCCATGCGATCATATTGAGTACGATGCGCTTCGTCAGTCATCACAATGATATCATCACGAGTTGAGATAGCCCCACTGATATCTTGAAACTTTTGGATAGTGGTAAAAATCTGCCGATGATCTTGCGATAGCAACTCATGCAAATGAGCAATACTTTCCGCATGCACTTCTTTTTCATACACCGCTCCCACGGTCGCAAACCCCTTATAGGCCTGCCGATCCAAATCACTGCGATCTGTTACAATCACAAAAGTAAAATTTCCCGGGAGCTTTCTTAATACCTTTTGTGAAAGGTAGATCATAGAGTACGATTTTCCTGATCCTTGCGTATGCCAAAATACCCCCAGCTTGCCAACAAGCTCTTCGCGGCGCACCACATGATCAAACGCACGATTCACGCCAAAGTATTGGAAGTACCGCGGAAGAATCTTTTTCATTTCTCCCTTTGATTCATCAAACAAAATATAATTCTCAAACATATCAAGCAGTCTTGCCTTATCGCACACCCCGCGAATCATCGTAGCAAGATCTGTTTTCGACGCATCTTCTTCATGCGCCTCTTTTTTCCATTCATTAAAAAATTCATACGGCGATGTCAGCGACCCGAGCTTATTCTCAATACCATTGGAAATGATAATTCCCATGTTGTACCAAAACAGTTTCGGAATAGTATCTTTATAATCACGAATATTGTCACGGTACGCATCAAGCAAATGCATACCCGCCGCCTTGAGTTCCAGTAATACCAAAGGTATGCCGTTTACAAACACGATCACATCAGGGCGACGCTTATACATATCTCCCATGATCCACATCTGCGATACTGCCAGAAAATGATTATTAGCAGAGTTTTCAAAATCAAAGAATCGCACCACTTCATCCCCCGCTTCCCCATTGTCTCGCATGAAGTTTACCTTCGCTCCGTCGCGGAGCAATGAATATATTTCTTGGTTCGCTTTTACCATGGTCAGGTTCGAACGATCGCGCATCAATGTTTCTACAGCTTGCAGCAACGCCTCATGTGGCAAGTCTGTGTTGAGTTTTTGAAGAGCGGGCATGAGATACTTTTTCAGCACCACTTCGCCTTGATGCTCGCGACCGAGCACGGCATCGTTTTCTTCTTTGAATGCGTCAATATGACAAGCCGAATCATCCCATAGATCTTTTAGGAGCTTGATGACTGTTTTTTCGACGAGGTTGTCTTCGGTAAATGGGTTCATAGAAGTATAAATAAAATCAATTATCAGACAAAAGACTAATATCTTTTGCTTCCATAAAGCGATCATCGAGATACTTATTTATCTCGAACTTTGTGTGTCTAGGATAAGCGTCTAATAAATCAACTAGCTGGATTAAGAATGCGAGAAATGCCCTCTCTGGACACTGCACATAATACATATTATCAGACTCTCCAACTGTTGATGATTCGTAACTGTCACCCTCAGCAAAGAATTTCTCATTTTTCTTATCGATCCTTACTCTGTTAGTATTCAAACCACCTTCTTTAAAATCACATTCCCGCAGATGAAAAAAAGAAGCCGACAATGAGTTGCGATCACTTAAATCACGATAATAAAACACACTAGAAATATTCATAACATATGAGATATCCGGAACGATGTTTGTACTATTGCAATTCTCAAACCGCTTGTTCCATGTTTTCGGATTATTGCTGTCACTCCTAAAGGCAAACAAGAAACTAAGTGGAGGAGTTGTCTTAAACCGTTTAATGTTGAGAGGAGTTTTTGGGTCCGGCTGATTCAACGTAATCTCTTCAACATAATGCTTTAAATCTTTTATCGACTTAGTATTTTGAGCAGCCAAATTAAGAGTACTATTATCAAGAAAAGTTTTCACCTCAATCGTTGCTATTACTGTTTCAACAGGGAAAATACTAGTCGACGTTTGGCTAAACAAATTTGGATATATATTTTGGTCATAGATGACGATATCTATTTGCTTACTTCTGTTTCCAAAGCTATCAATAATAATCCCTGAACCTATTGCGTATTTCTTCGGAATAAAATTCTCTAAAATTTGTTTTAAACTTTCCTCGTTTGCAGTACCCTTCGTAGTCGCATGAGGAATAATGTCGTTCAATAAATCAATCTCTGCCTTCAACCTTTTAAGGATACCCCTATAGTATGTTTGTAGTATGCTAGACATATTTATATAATCTACTTCAGCTTTCTTGCTCCTGTAACTAACTGGGGAATTAGTAGGTCACGAGTTTTGGATAACAGTTCACTATGTAATTGTAATGTAAGTATTTCATCAAAAATCTCATATGTTCTATCAAAAAAACTTTTCCTAATTTTATCGTTTGGATAAAGAATCAGCAAATTCTCAAATTTATCTTTATTTACGTTGCCCATTGTCGCACCATTAGATCCCAAACCAACTAGCTTCTGTCTGAGTCCCTTAGCAAAGAAATATAGATAAATATAATCAGTAGCATCATACAAAATCAAAGCATTTATCTGTTGATTCGTTTGTGATGGTTTTGATGTGATACCAACAACCCCAAGAGTTCCAATACAACTCACAAAAACAGTTTTTTCGGGTAACAATTTAGTGGCCTGCAAATGTGAACCAACCAGAGACAAGGTCTGTTCTGTTTTGATCACAAAAATATTCCCGTGAATGTCTGGTGTTTTAATGAACAAAACTTCCCCATTAAAATTATCCAAATCACCCGTTGGGGGTGTTTTCCCAGTTATCGTTTTACCTAACTCTTTTAATCTCATCACCTCCCACCCCTCTGGGATCCTGCCATATTCAGTGCCACTGTCAATCATCTTCACCTTCTCGTGGCCGGGAAACTTAAACTTCACAAACCACTCGGTATAGAGTAGCTGTGCCATTTCTTCCAGCACTTTGATTCGCTTTTCATTGTTTTCAATAAGGTCGTCGTAGGCGGAGAGGATGGATGAGATGTGAGTTTGCTCTTCAAAAGACGGTAAACTTATTTCAAAATTTTCAATATTTTCTTTAGTCAGAGCTTCGCGGGTTGCACCATTTTTTGAAAGACCTAGTAAATTATTTTTATAGAATGGGCTCACTAAAGCATATTTCAAATATTTTCCATCAAGATTTTTTCCGTCTGCACGTATAATTGAAACATGCTGATTGACCCTTGCAGGAACGAGATTGTTTGGAACTGATGTACATCGACAAACGGATGCACCTGTTATATTTAACAAAACATCATTTTCGATGACTGTTACATTATTTAATTTTTTTGCTTGCTCATTATCAATAAAGGCTAAATTACTATAATCAAATTTAAGATCATAAACATTCAAGCTCCGTATTAAAGGAGTGCCTTGTGTGTAATAACTTCCTTGTCCCCCTCTTGGAGTTGCACCACTCCCAATTTTGGTAGTTACATCTTCTAATTTTACTTTCCGGAAAGTTGCCATACATTATTGTTCATTCTTTTTCATAATAGGCTGACCTTCACAAATTCTTTTTGCTTCATCCACCGACATCCCTCCCTCTCCGTTTTTTATGAATTCAACAACCATGTCATACCCGCGTAAATGAGCAGTCACAGGATACACACGGAATAGTGAGTAATAAATCTTACTGTTTATACCTGTATAACTTAACAGGTAAACAGCAAAAAACTTTTGATCTGTTTCAATCCAAGCGTTAATAACGCTACTTTCAAACTCATTAAAAAATAAAGGTGAGTTGTAAAACTTATACGCGCTATCAGGAAGTTTTACTTCAAAATTAATCTGCCTCTCATCATGTATTCTTTCAAGAATCGAGTTTGGTTCATCAAAATAAGGACAATACATATATCCTCCTACTTCAATATCAGAAAGTTTTATATTATACGCAGGGCCATTGCCTACGTTGCGCACTTTGAATATTTTTCCTCCTCCATGTTCACCATCTCTCAGATAGAGATTCAATATGGGTCGTTCCTGTATTTCATTGCTTTTCTGTGCTGCAATAGTATATCTCCTCACGATCCACGCTGTCCAAGCCAAAATAAACGCAGTTACAATTAATATAACTGCGTTTATGATATCGCCCCATGTCACCGGACTGATTGCTATCATTTCCAATAGGTTAATAACTAGAGATATTATACGCTTTTATTTATAACATTTTCCCGATAGATTTCTTTTTACTAAAGTATACTTTAGTAAAATCACACATTTTAGTTAAGTATACTTTATATAACAATCAAGGTTGATACTTCTAATCGCCGACCCACATTTCCTTATACTTTTAATTCTTTCGGATATATATGCCAAATACTATAGTATAGTATGCTATTTGGAAAGCATTTTGGCATACTATAATTATATAATCTTCTTCCAATCCTCCTGTATCTTCTTTTCTAGTACATGCGCTTCTGCGGTAAGGGTCGTGAAATCGCCCATGAGATCCTTCATGCGAGCATCAAAATCAACATCGCTCATTTCTTTTTCGATTATCTCTACATACCGTCCAGGGTTCAGGGAATAATCATTAGCACGAATATCATCAAGTGTTGCGACCTTGCAACGACCTTTGATGTCTTCATACTGCCCTTCTCCCTTCTCATCTCGGTATTGGCGGACGATGGAGGCAATCTGCTGAATCTGTTCATCGGTCCAAGTATAGTGCGCTTTATCGATCGGCGTAGCAATATCTTGTGCGTTGATGAAAAGAACACTGTTCTTCCTGTCACTGTCTTGTTTTCCTTTATCAAAAAACCATAGGGTGCATGACAGCGTTGCATTTAAAAACATATTTCCTCCTACCGAGATAACCACGTCCACAAATCCTTCCTCAATCATTTTTTTACGAATCTCTTTTTCTGCGTTGCCCGCATCGCTGGCGGAGTTGGCCATAACAAATCCTGCTCTTCCTTGCGGATTGAGCGCGCTGGCAAACATCTGCATCCACAAATAGTTTGCGTTACTTATTTCACCCTTTCCAGTGAGGGGTAATCCTAGATAATAACGAGGGTCTCCTTGTAATCGTGCAGGATCAATAATCATCTGACCGCTCTTGTCTTTCCCTTTTACGTTGAAAGGTGGATTAGCAAGTACAAAATCAAACATCCCTACACTATGAAATGCGTCTTCGTAAAATGAATTTACTTCTTTGATCTGACCCGAAAGCCCATGAATAGCAAGGTTCATTTTTGCGGTACGAATATTACTGCTCCCTTTCTCTTGTCCATACAGAGCAACTTCATTCATAATCTGTGTCTTTTTGTCGGAATGAGTTTGAACGAAGCGAGCTGATTGCACAAACATGCCTCCGCTTCCGCATGCAGGATCAAGAATTTTTCCGTGATATGGCTCGAGAATTTCAACCAACAGTTTTACGATAGGCTGTGGAGTAAAGAACTCCCCTCCCCCTGCACCTTCAGAACGAGCGAATTCTCCTAAAAAGTATTCATATATTTCACCGAATGCATCGCCCTCGATATCGTCGGGTATTTGATTAAAACTTTTTAAGAGTGTGATGAGAATGCGATTGTTTTCATCTGCTTTCTTGGAAAGCATAGTATATTCTTGAGGGAGAACCCCCGCAAGGTCAGTGTTTGCATCTTCAATTGCTTTCATTGCGTCGTTAATCGCTTTACCGATATTTTCATTTTCTGACAAGTTCATCAAATGCGAGTAGGTAGCCGTCTCGGGAAGATACAAAGCGCCTTGAGATTTATAGTCGTCCGCTGTGATGGGACGCGCCCGACTCGTTGAGTATTCTTTCTTCGCCCGCTCTTTCACGATACCTGTTTGTATTTTGCGAAATCGAACGTCCGCAAATTTAAGAAAGATCAATCCTAAGATCGGTTCTGATATTTCATTGAGCTTCAAACTGCCATTGGCGCGCAACTGTTCTGCTGCTGACCAAAGTCGTTCGTGAAGTTGTTTGCGATTATCGTTCATAATGGTTTATTTTTATTCATCCACTTTCTTCTCCACTCGCTTCTCCAACCCAATAATAGTATCCAAATACGCTTTTTCGACATCGCTCAATGTCTTTTGCTGATATTTCTTATACTCACCTTCTGCTTTATCCATCGCTTTTTCGTGACTCACACTTCCTGCATCCAACAAAAGCTGCTCTCCGGTGGAGGTCAGAATGCCGTCGAGGTGCTTCACCCAGTCCTCCATTTTCATGGGAATTTCACGCTCCGCCTGACGTTCAGCAAAGTCGAGATACCCTGAAACGATCTGACCAAGCGCACGCAATTCTTTTTCATCAAGATAGTTCTTTGCGACTTTTACATCTTTGAGTTGTGGCTTGGAGCCCGTAAATGTAGTAAGCCCCATAAAATCCTTTTCAGCATCAGCGCAATGGTAGATAACTTCTGCTGCAGTCTGTCCGTGCACCGCATAATGTATTTTGTTCTGCATTTTTTTGAAAAATTCTAATGACGTTTCCGCATGCTCGTTATAGTCGATACTGGTTGCATAGATATCCAAGATTTGACGATAAAACACTTTTTCACTCGCTCGAATATCGCGAATGCGTGCAAGGAGTTCTTTCCAGTAACCACCTCCTCCGAGATTTTTGAGCCGTTCATCATCCATAGCAAAACCCTTCACGATGTATTCTTTGAGCCGCGCGGTAGCCCACTGACGAAAGCGAACGGCTACTTCTGAGTTAATACGATATCCAACAGAGATAATAGCGTCCAAATTATAGATTTTTACTTTTCGACTTACCTCTCTCTCCCCCTCTTTTTGAACTTGTAAATATTCCTTACAAGTTCGATTTTCGTCTATTTCTCCTTCAGAGAAAAGGTTTTTCAGGTGGATAGTAATATTCTGCGGGGTAACCGCAAAAAGCTCAGCAAGCTGGGCCTGGGTTAGCCACACCGTTTCTCCTTGGAGATGCACCTCAATGCGAGGGACTCCAGAGTCTCCCCTATAGATGATTATTTCATTTTGCGATTCTAGGTTTTCCATATTATGTTCTATCAATATTCACCAAGGACAAAATCAACAGCCGATCATTATGCGATCTGCTCCTTGACAACCAGCCGCTCAAATCCATGTTCATCAAATTCTTTCCAATATCGTTCCTCATAATCATATATTTCCACGCCAAAATAATTCCCGTTTTTTGTTGCCAGCTCTTTCATCTCATCCGCCGTATGGGTGTTCTTCAAATCGCGCCATGCTAACTTATTAGCCAAATTATCAAACAATTGATGTTCATCATAGTCATCCATGATCGGCATAATATACTCCTCGTAAATTTCATCACTAAGAGAGATATCTCCCTCATCATCTTGCGCTAATTCTGCACACCCAAAATCTTCGGCATACTCCAAAAAGTGCGACTCCAACGCATCCATTTCTAGTGATTCTTCTTTATAATCACGATCAGGGAGCGCATCCGCTAAATTTCCAAAAACAGTATTCGCGACACCCACCATAATAATCAAATTTCTAAATTGTTCTTTGGTTAGATCGATTTGCATAATCAATGTTATTTATACCCCATACTGCCACGATGGCCTATCTCCACTACCTTCACACAATGCTCTTTCTCGTCGACGATATATATAACTCTATACGGCCATATCCGAATCTTGCGAGTTCCTTCATACTCCCCCCACATTTTTTCGCCGGTATACGGATCAACTTCAAGCGTAGTAAGTGCATCAAGGATTCGCATACTCCATGGAAAGGGAATTTTCTTAAGATTTTTTTCAGGCTTTCCAGAGATAATGACAGTAAACTTGTTTGTCATACGTTTACCGCATTATTTTTTAGCTTTTTTCTTGGGCGTTACATATTTCCTTTGTGGTTTTTCTCGAACAGCGACTGCTTCCAGATCAACATATCCCATTTCTTTCTTTAGTTGATCGAGCGAAATATACTCCCCTCGCTCATACTCTGCCTCTGCGTCCTTGATTCGTGCCATCAGTTCAGGATCACTCATAATCTCCATTGTTTCCATAATAGAATCGAACTCATCATACGACAATAACACCGCTCGTGGTTTCCCGTCTACAGTGAAGGTGTAATGCGTGCTGGGTTTTTGCACCTCCTCGACAATGTTATAGAGATTCTTGCGCCCCTCGGTAAGAGAAATCATTTTTTTTGACATACGATATGGGGTTACTAACTATGTACCTACTTGAATACAAGTATACCGTACGTCAAAGCGTACGTCAAATAATCCCCTCTTGTTTGAAACTCATGAACGCATTATGGCTCACAATAATATGGTCAAGCACCTCGATACCCATAAGATTTCCTGCTTCCACCAAGCGTTTGGTCACGGCAATATCGTCTTGTGAAGGTTCAGTAGTGCCGGACGGATGGTTGTGGCTGACAATCACGCTCGCCGCATGAAGTGCAACTGCCGGCTCAAACACTTCGCGAGGATGCACAAGGCTCGCATTGAGCGTGCCGATGGAAATGATTTGCCGCTCGATGAGCTGATTTTGTGTGTTGAGATAGAACACCGCAAAATGTTCTTTCTTTGATTCACGGATATCAGCGCAGAGTTTCCAAACGTCTTCGGGCGAGAGTACCTCTACTATTTTCTCTGTATTAAAACGCTTTCCTAGTTCAAGAATCGCGATGATCTGCAATGCTTTAGCTGGACCGAGGCCTTTTATTTCTTGCAAGTCATCAAAAGTAATTTTCTTGATGCCGATTTTATTTATCAGTAGAATGATCTTTTTCGATAATTCCAAAACATTAACCCCCTCAATCCCCGACCCCAGCAAGACGGCCAACAATTCATAATCGGCAAGTTTGCTCGAACCGTACTTTTCCAACTTTTCCCGAGGAAGTTCTATTTTTTGTAAATCCTTTATTTTCATAACGATTTGAACCATCTGGAAATTACGGATAGTTGAGTTTTCCTATTATAACCCCCACATAGGAACACTTTCTTACTTTAACTGTCTTTTCTCTTTATTAAGATGCAACACTTCCGCATTGCGACTGGTGATGACGAAGATTGATCCATTCACGGCTATATCCTTTTTGCAGATACGTACGAAGTGCACGATCGATAGCCAATTCCGGATCAGCCGTTTCTTCAAGGCGCTCATAGCCCACCCGCGCAAGCCAGAGTTTGAATGGTTCTGCATTGGGAGAAGGGATAGATTGGATGAGGCGAAGCATTACTTCGGTATCGGCAGCGTCGGTAAGATAGTATTTACCGTCAGATGCCTGCATTTTCAGTTGGTCACATTTTGTGACGACCTCACTTCCTTCTTCATTTAAACGATTTTTTAACGTTGTCCAATAACTTTGAGCTCGCCTGTGATCTGGCTGGCCTGTCAATGTTGCTACAACATCAACAATCGAAAAGTACCACAATTCCTTTTCCTCGTCCCAGTGGCGTCGAATTTGTTTATCTTCAAAAATCGCGATCTCCTTATTTTTCGATTCTTTTTTCATACAGTTGGTAAGTAGTTTTTCACCTTATGGTAATTGAACCACCC
>JAHFJA010000038.1 GCA_023246095.1 bacterium
ATACCACTACTATCTTACAAAAACACTAATCCAATACCTAATAAGTAATACTAACTAAGAAGGAATACCAAAACAGAGACAACAAAGAACCACAGCGACCAACACGAACCAGCCACAGCAGCGACCTAGAGAGAGGAGAGGATTTACCCGCCACAAAGTGGCGGTAAGAGATCATCAAGGGATGCCATCAATGGGAATATAATACCTTCAACTGTATGCCCTACAATATTGATTACTCGTTATGGATCGACGCGGTGAAAAAGATTCCTCTTTGGGAATTTGCCACCGGAGGGTTTAGCGTGGTATGTGGCCTATTATTCTTTTTTCTTCACAACGTACTATGGAAGGATCAAGGGGGAATGTTCCATGCGTTTGAAACGATCAAGATCAAAAAACGAGAAGTAGACAAATCACTGTTAGATACCGTATATATCGAAATCATCATCCCTCGAGAATCCCAAGCCACGGCCTTTCAAATTCAACAAAAAATCCTCAAAGCATTTCATTCGGTATACCATGATCCGATTGAAGGAGCCCATTCTTTTTCAAGACTATTCTACTTTTTTCAAAAAATGTATCGACGATGGAAAGTCGATCGATCAAAACATGTCTTTTTTACAATGCAGATCTTTGCACAGTACCCTTCCATCTCGTTCCGTCTTAATATCCCCAAACCCTATTTCGATCGAATAGAAAAAGCCATTTTCAATGCCTACCCTAATGCAGAGATAACGACGGTGGATAAGGCAGTTATCGCAAACGACCTATTAAAATTTCAAAAAAGCTATCTGAGTTACGGCCAATCGACCGTAGAAGGGAAGTTCTATCACCGAGTAAAAACATTCAAAGATGTTTCCAGTGATCCCGTTGATTCCATTATTTCTACCATGGAGGGTCTGGAACGAGGGAAGTTCATGGCCTACAACGTCTTTATTTCCCCCACGTCTCATTTTTTCAATCAAATCATCCACTTTTTACTCGAAGAACAAGAGCGATTACAAGGATTACCTCTCAAACCTGATAGTGAAGCACCTGCACAAAAGCGTGAACAAGGGTCAGGACTGGTTTCAGCACTCACAATGGCAATGCTTGAAAAAATGAAAGCCCCGCTATTTCAAACGATTGTTTCGTATTGGACAGTATCCAATACACCTGAAGAGGCAGAGAGTAAACTTTCCAACATACAGGCGGTATTGACGGAGATCAACCAGAAAAACATGAACATGCTCAATCACCAACGATTGTTTACTCGACAAGTCGAGGAATTGGCCAAGACAGGCGAGCTTCAGGAGATTATCAACATGCGTCCGGTGATCAAGCGCAAGAAGTTTCGATACTTACCCCTTGTACACTATGCCAATTACGGGCAAGTTATTTCAGACAGTGAACTCTATTCATTTTGGCATTTACCTAATACCACCAATCAAACTGTTTCTTCGATAAAAATGGCGAAGTTTAAAAAATTGCCCGCCACTCAAGGCATGCGGGAATATTCAGAAGACTTTTTTATACGACTCGGCACCTCTAACTTTAGAATGCAGGAAGACACTCCTATTGGCATTCCTGCATGGGAAGACATGAAAAAGCATGTCTACATACTCGGCGGTACGGGTGCGGGAAAGTCCGAAACCCTCAAAAGTATTTTGCATAATATCATTGCAAAAGAAGGCGAAGAGAAAACCGCCTGCCTTATTGTTGATCCGAAAAACGATTTTGCGACTGACTTGTTGACCATGATCCCTCATGATCGAAAGGATGATGTCATCTATTTCAATCCTTCTAAGCAGAAGGAAAAACCCTTAGGCTTTCCGTTCTTCTCTCAGTTTTCCGGCGAGCGGACTGATGATGAAAGAATCGAGTTTTTGATCTCCATCATGAAACGCTTTGTACAAATCGACTCGGCGTTTTCCTGGGGGCCGGAACTGGAAAATATATTGAGACAGTTGTTTGCCACCGCATATATCCTTCCTGAACAGTCCTTGTCAGGACTTGATATGCTCCTTCACGAGCCGAGTCAGATAAAAAACATAATGAGATACTTGCCGAACCGGCTCCAACAATTTTGGACCGGTTCTATTTTAAAGCGCACCAATAATGATTTAGCAAAATATCTCGCTACCACTAACAACAAAATAGGTAAGTTTTTGGACTATCCCGAGCTTATGAATATTGCCGATCGTCTCGAAACAAAGGTTACCTTTGAAGAAATGATCAATACCGGCAAGATCTTTATCGCCAACCTAGGATCATCGAGTGAACAGATGAAAAAATACTATTCGGTGTATTTAACCGCCCATATTGCCGAAGCAATCTTTGGACAGGCGAGACTTCCCAGCGAAGAGAGAAAGCCAACCGTCTTTGTGGTCGATGAGTTCCAGCGAGTCGCCAGTGATATATTTGAAACACTGTTTTCTGAAGTCCGGGCATTTAATACCGCACTGGTGATATCCAATCAATTCATGGGGCAGCTCGATGAGCGTATCCAAAAGTCCATTGAATCAAACATTGCTACAAAGATTTTTATGAGAACGCAATCAGTAGATGATGCGGAAATTGCCGAAAAGATCTTGGGTGGCAAGGTAGTCGTAGAAGATATTATCAACCTTCCCACTGGTACCGCGTATCTGAAAACGTTGGTGCATGGCATCCCTCAAGACGCAATGTCGATCCGCATTGAAAAAACTGCGCATCCAACTGACATTGCCAAAGATACGGAAAGCTACTTTATCCAACAAACCATGGAGCGATATGGTACTCCGCTGGACGTGATCAAGCAGAAACGAGAGATAGTAAACAGTACGTATTACTCAAGCCAACGCGAGCAAATATTCTTTGAGCAGATGGGTAGACACAATACGTTCGAAGAAGTACCCGATACAAACATGTCTATTATACCAGCCGTTGAGTCAGCTGATGTTCGTAGTATTTTTGATGAGCAAAGTCTCCCTGCCATACCTCAAAAAACTATCTTTGATTTTTAGCATATGTCCCTATCCGCACTACCTATGACTATAACGCCGAGAATTGATTCTGAAT
>JAHFJA010000021.1 GCA_023246095.1 bacterium
TAATGGACGGTCGCGTATCGGTAGACGAAAGTAAGTCAGAAATGTGAGGAGCAATCGTTGAACGAAATGTGTCAAATGATATCTCTTCTTTCAATGCAATACCAGCTGCCGCGGCATGTCCACCATAATGATGGAGAAGATCAGACACACGATGGAATGCGTCAAGAATGCTCAATCCGGGAACACTTCTTGATGTCCCCTCAATGAGATGGCCTTTTTGAGTACACAAGATGACCGGTTTAGAATATTTATTGCTTAATCGCCCCGCAACCAAACCCAATACGCCCATGGGCCATTCGGCATTATATGCGCATAGTATGGGGCTGTCTGATTCGATATCAGTACGCACCGCATCCTCAGCATCCTCAGTAAGTTTCGTTGATACTTTGCGCCTTAATATATTAGTTGCCTCAATTTGCCGAGAAAGGTCGTCTGCCTGTACGGCATCTTTTGCGGTGAGAAGTTCAAATGCTAAACGTGCATGATCAACCCGTCCCGCTGCATTAATACGTGGCCCTATGTCAAATCCCACCATTTTTGCCGACGGTTTTTGACCAATGACACCTGCTTGGCTCATGAGAGCTCGTAATCCTGTGCGTACTGTCTTTTCGAGAACAATGAAACCATAATGTACCAATGCCCTGTTTTCATCAATCAACGGCATACAATCGGTAATGGTAGCAATAGCAACCAAGTCCAGTTGCCATTTTTCATAAGCACCCCAATTAATAGGGTTACCAAGAGCGTCAACTGCAATGTTGCGTCGATTCATTAACTCCGGTTCAGAGGAGGTGTGGATGAGAGCTTGCGAGAGTTTAAAGGCGCTCCCGACACCTGCCAAGTGATCAAAGGGGTATGAGTCAGCATGTACGCGGGGATGAATAATGGCATATGCTTTTGGCATACGACTAGGGTCAGTTGGTTCGGTGTGGTGATCTGTAATAATAACATCGATACCCAGCGTGTTAGCATGGTCAACCTCATCGGTATTTGCAATACCACAATCAACCGTGATGACTACTGTACAGCCTTTTTCTTTAAGGCCATCAAGTGTCGGTATGCGCATGCCATACCCTTCTTTTACTCTATGAGGGAGATATACCTCAACGTTTGCCCCCAGCAACAGTAATAGCTCATACAGAAGCGTGCTTCCGCATACACCATCGGCGTCATAATCCCCATGAATAACAATCAATTCATTTTGCTCGATCGCTTGAGCGATTCTCCCTACAGCTTTAGCCATGTCGTCAAATAAAAAAGGATCATTTACATCCCTGAAATAATCGGGATGTAAAAAATGAGCAATTGCTTGTTCGCCAACAATACCTCTTTTAGCCAGAACAGAAACTAAAATAGGATGAAGCGTTTCATTGGCAACAGGTTCAGTCAATAATTCCACTGAAGGGATAATCCAGTGCTTTATCGTTGCCGGCATATCCTAGCGTTGTTTTGTAGATTTTTCTGAAAGAAAATCCTTGAGTGCTTTATCTTTCGAACTCATACTTGGACGTGGCGCGGTCTCTTTTTCCTGCGACTTTTTAGTTTTTTTCCAAAATATAAAGGCGACAAGAAATAATATCACGACTAAGATAATACTCCCCACCAGAAGTGAGACGTAAGGGTCGAGGTTCTTAAATGCAGCGATCCAATAGGTCACCTGCTTTGGTCTGTTAAATTCAGTTTCAGGAACGGTAGCGGTGACTGAAGCAGCACCTGGGCCAAGAATTGGAGTAGTATCGCTGGTTGCTTGTGTACTATAGGGCGGTACTGTCCTATCTCCCTCTTGTGGGGTTGGTAATTCAGCCGCACTAAGATACGGAAGAACTGAAAACATGACCATACTCACCAGAACCATGACACTAAGAATAATCCAAAGAATTCGATGTTTTTTACGCATAGGGTTAACGACGAAGAAGTTTTAGAAATGTATCAGTAGGTATTTCAACTTTTCCGGATGCTTTGAGACGTTTTTTACCTTTCTTTTGTTTGGCGAGTAGTTTTTGCTTACGAGACACGTCACCTCCATACAAACCGGCGGTGACATCTTTTCTCAATGCAGAAATACGTTCTGCTGCAACCACCTTACTTCCCACAGCAGCCTGGAGTTTAATTTCAAACTGCTCACGCGGTAAGGATTCCTTAAGTGCGTTGACGATTTTTTTGCCGACATAAAAAGCTTGGTCGCGATAGACAATGGTGGCTAACGAATCGACCCGCTCTTCGGCGACAATAACATCCAATCGAACTACGTCAGCATCTCGATAATCAATGACCTCGTAGTTCAAAGATGCGTATCCGGACGATACACTCTTTAATGTATCATAAAAATCTACCAAAATCGAGGCCAGTGGAAGTTCAAAGTGTAAAATAACCCGGCGGTCGCTCCCTGTTGCCGTACCGGTAAGGTATTCAGTGTTTTTATACATTCCTTTCTTTTCGGAAACCAATGACATGATATTACCAAGGTATTGTTCGGGAGAAATAATATCCACTTTTGTCCAGGGTTCTTGGATACGGTCAAGTTGACTAGGGTCGGGTAGCTCAAGGGGGTTGTGGATAATTTCCTTCTTTCCGTTTTGTAAGATTACCGTGTAGGCAACCGACGGAGTTGTCACGATTAAATCAAGATTATATTCTCTTTTTAGACGTTCCTGGATAATTTCTAAGTGCAACAAGCCAAGAAAACCACATCGGAATCCATATCCTAACGCAGGTGAATGCTCAGGTTCGTAACTAAAGGCAGCGTCATTGAGTTTTAATTTTTCAACACCATCTCGCAAATAAGGAAACTGATCCCCTTCTCTACAAAAAAGACCCGCGAACACCATAGGTACGGCGGCTCGATAACCTGGTAAGGCGGGTACCTGAGAAGTTTTCGTCAGTGTAATCGTATCACCTACTCCGCATTCCTTGACCTCTTTAAGTCCAGTGACGATATATCCGATTTCTCCCTCTTCTAGGGCGGGTGCAGAAACAAATCGCGGTCGAAAGTACCCGACGTCAAGGGCTTCTGTTTTAGTATTGGTTTGTTTCAATAAGACTAGGTCACCTTTTTTGATTGATCCTTCAATAACACGGATATATGCGACGACGCCACGATATTCATCATATAGTGAGTCGAAAATTAGTGCGCGTGTCCCCTCATTCAATTTTTCGCGTGTCGATGCAGGAGGCACGACACTGACGATAATTTCGAGCAGTTCTTTGACCCCCTCACCTGTTTTGGCAGATACTCTTTGAACATCACTTTCCTTGCAACCCAGCAAGTGTACTAATTCCTGCGTTACTTCTTCTGGGCGAGCACTGGGTAAGTCTATTTTATTGATAACGGGGATGATAGTGAGGTTTTGCTCTAAAGCCAAATAAAGGTTAGCAAGAGTCTGTGCTTGAATACCTTGTGTCGCGTCAACGAGCAAAATAGCACCTTCCACTGCGGCCAAAGAACGTGATACTTCATAGGTAAAATCAACGTGACCAGGCGTGTCGATCAAGTTTAATACATATTGAGTGCCATCTAACACGTAGTCCATTCTCGCAGGTTGAAGTTTGATCGTAATACCGCGCTCGCGCTCAATGTCCATTTGATCGAGCATTTGTTCTTTCATCTCGCGCTTGGAGACGGTACCGGTTACTTCAAGAAGTCGATCTGACAACGTCGACTTTCCGTGATCAATGTGAGCGATAATGCAAAAGTTACGAATATTCATAGTGATTACTGCGGTAAGATTATACTGACAACATTCAATTGATCATAGCGAATGGGTGGTGAAATGGTTGCATCAGCGAACAGGGCAGCATCATCGTGATGTATTTGACCGACATTTCCTATGATTAATCCTCCAGGAATGCCGTTTTCGAAGCCAGATGATACCACAACGTCATTCGTTTCAATTTTTTCATTTGAAGGAATCATGCGCATGACAAGCCCGAGACCAAACTCTCCTTGTACTAAGCCAGTCGCTTTGGCGTTATTTAATAGTGACACTGCCAAAGTACTCCGTCGATCATTAAGAAGAATAAGTTGGCTTGTTGTATCTGTCACAAGTGCTGTTTTGCCAATGATTATTCCATGACTCGCAATGACGGCAAATTGTTCTTTTACTCCGTCTGATAAACCCTTATCGAGAATAAGAGCGTGGGTACCCGGCTGATTTACGGTTCCAACAATATGTGCAGCGACAGTACGCTGTTTGTGAGAGTTTGTATACTCCGATATTTCTTTTATTTGCTCAAATTCGCGCACGCTTTGGCTGAGCTGCGCGTTTTCTTCAGTCAAAACATTGAGTCGCTCCTGGAGGTCTTGAGCTGAGCTGTTTGCGGGACATATATATCCGGTCAACCACGATACCGAGGCGGTCTTGTTATCATACATAGGTGTCCCAACAATATTGATTCCATGTTGAACTAACCGTTCAATCGGTCTTATTAATCGCAGATAGTGCGCAACAATAATTAAAAAAAGGATAACTACTATAATAATAGCACCCTTGATAGAGGAAAAGTTATTATTCATAGATTATTTATGCCCCGTTGCCGGTATCATCACGGTTTTCAAAAGATCAAAATCCCCCAGCAACAGCGCAGTACCACGCACCACACATGTCAGCGGGTCTTCGGCGATTCTAACAGGAACCCCTGTAGCCTCTGCAATATGTTCATCAAAGCGATACAGTAGCGCACCTCCCCCTGTTAATAACAACCCTTGCTCATATATATCAGCCACGAGTTCTGGTGGGGTGTGTTCAATAGTCGTTTTGATATTGTCCACAATCGTATAAATAGTTCGAGACATTGCATCGCGAATTTGACTATCGGTAACGATGATTTCCTTTGGAAGACCGGTCAATAAATCCCGTCCACGCAATTTCATTGCTAGTGGTTCCAGGAGTGGCAAGGCTGAGCCGATTTTGATTTTCGCTTGTTCTGCGGTTCTTTCGCCAATCAATAAATTGAAGTAGTCACGAACATAGCGGATGATGTCTTCATTCAGTTCGTTTCCCGCAATTTTTAAAGATTTAGAGGCAACTATTCCCCCGAGAGAAATAACGGCAATGTCGGTTGTCCCTCCCCCCATATCAATCACCATGTGCCCTTCAGAAGCTTGTACAGGAATACGCGCACCAATGGCGGCGGCAACAGGTTGTTCGATCAGATACACTTCACGTGCACCTGCGCCGATAGCAGCGTCCTCAACAGCCTTTTGTTCCACCTCGGTAATATCCAACGGTACCCCGATAATCACACGGGGGCGAGGGAGAAGTGTCACTGACTCACGATGTACTTTGTCAATGAAGTATTTCAACATTTTTTCCGTCACTTCAAAATCTGAAATGACACCATCTACCAACGGCTTCGTTGCTACAATGTGGGCCGGCGTTCTGCCCACCATCATGCTTGCTTCGGCGCCTACCGCAAGAATCTGGTCTGTACGAATATTGACCGCAACGACTGAGGGTTCATTTATGGTAATGCCCTTTTCCTTGACGTATACCAAAGTATTGGCCGTACCAAGGTCAATTCCGAGATCCTTTGAAAATTTTCCCAGCAATGAGTTGAACAGTCGGAACATATTCGGTCTCTTTAGAAGCGCGATTCGTCAATTCAAACGCACCTTTCTCAAGGGTTTTTTCACTGATTATAAGACGGTAAGGCATCCCAAGAAGTTCACTTTCAGTAAGTCGAACCCCCGTAGATAGCTCCATACGGTCATCATACAGTACCTCAAGGCCTTCTTGCTGTAAAGCAATGTACATTTCATCAGCTTTTTCCTTAACCAACGATTCTTTTTCTTTGTCCTTGTTTCCTAAAACAACCAAATGTAAATCATATGGCGCTATTTCTGCAGGCCAAATGATACCCGACTCATCCGCAAAGACCTCTACAATGGTACCCATAAGTCGAGTAGTACCCATACCATAGCACCCAACGATAGGATGTTTTTCTATGCCCTCCTTATCTTGATAGGTGAAATTGAATGCCTTTGGATATTTTTGCCCAAGATCAAATACGTTTCCCGCCTCAACTGCTTTTGCTTTTTTAAGGTTACTATTATTGCATTTTGGACAGGAATCCCCTTCCTTATTTTGTGCAACCTCAACATTGGCGCAATAGTCACATTGATCGCAATAAACGATATCATCTTCGCCTGCATCAGTAATCACCATGAACTCGTATGAAATTTTTTCACTGAAACTCCCACCTGACGCCTCTGTCGCTTTTGCTTGAAGTCCGCATCGAGTATATATCTTGAAATATGCTTCTTTTACTCGTTCAAAGAAAGCATCAAAGTCTTCTTGGGTTTCATGAAAGCTGTACATATCTTTCATCCCAAATTCGCGACCCCGCATGATTCCTGATTTCGCACGCAATTCATCACGATACTTTTGACCGATTTGATAAAGCGCCACAGGTAAATCTTTATATGATTGCACAAATTTTTGCGCAATAGGCACAACAATTTCTTCTTCACTTTGTCCTAATGCATATTCTTTCTCTGTTCTGCTTTGGATCTTGAACAAAACATCAACGGAATCCCACGCACCTGTTTGTTTCCATGGTTCCGACGGGTGTAATGTCGCCATGCGAAGTTCTTGTCCACCGATAGCATCCATTTCTTCCCTTATAATATTTTCAATATTTGAAAGAACACGTACACCGAGCGGTAGATATGAATACACCCCTGCCATTTCTTTGTGTACATAGCCAGCTCTAATCAATAGTTGGGCATTTTTACTCACTTCATCTTTTGGGGCAAATTTTTGTGTCGTACGTAGTTGTGATGATTGTTTCATACATTGTGATTACATTTCCAAAAGATTATGACCGGTCATGAGAGAGGGAGTGGCTATCCCCAAGAGGTGAAGAACGGTGGGCGCAACATCGGAAACTAAGCCACTCGGTACTAGTATACTAAGGTCATCCCCTGCCACGTCAATAGTGCTTAAATTGCTACCTTCCAGCTCTGACGCAATAATAATACACGGAACAGGATTGTTTGTATGTCCTTTATCAATTTGTCCTGTTTGAATGTCAAACATATGTTCTGCATTTCCGTGATCAGCGGTAATGATCATAGCCCCGTTTCGTGAGAGCACTGTATCAGATATAGTTCCAATGAGACCATCAATAATCTCAATAGCTTCTTTTGTTTTTTCAAAATTACCTGTGTGTCCGACCATATCAGCATTAGCAAAGTTTACTGCGATGAAGTCATATTTTGCATCTTTGATCGCATGCACTACTCCATCCATAATACCTCGCGCACTCATTTCAGGCTTGTCTGCATAGGACGCAATACGAGGAGAAGGAATAAGAATGCGCTCTTCTCCGGCAAATGGCTGTTCAATACCACCATTAAGAAAATAGGTTACGTGTGCGTACTTTTCTGTTTCAGCAATATGGAGCTGGGTGAGACCTGCGTCACTGATAATCTTTGCGAGACATTCTTGTACGTGCTGCGGAGGATACGCAATTTGTACAGGCAACCCTTCTTCATAGCGCGTCATAGTGAGAATAAAAACATTCTTGGGAGCAGTTTTGGTAAATCGATCAAACGCAGGGTCGGCAATGGCACGTGATATTTCACGCATCCTATCAGCGCGGAAGTTGTACATTATTACTGTGTCGTTCTCATGAAGCGTTCCAATAGGCAATCCTTCAGGTGAAGTCAGTACTACCGGTTCAAATTCCTCATCATACACCGCCGCAGAGTATGATTCTTGGATAGCAGACAAGGCATCAGAAGCCTGTTTTCCAACCCCCTCGACGATTACTCTGTATGCCTTTTCGATTCGATCCCAATGATTATCTCGATCCATTGCATAGAACCTCCCTGAAATTGAGGCGATTGACCCCACTCCTAGATTAGCGGTCTTATCAAGAATTTTTTTAATGAACTCGATACCACTCGCACGGGGGGTATCACGGCCATCGAGAATGACATGGATATAGACATCTTTAATGTCATTCGCTTTAGCTAATTCCAGTAATGAAAACAGGTGATCAATATGACTATGCACCCCACCAGAACTGGCCATTCCGACTAAGTGCAATGCGGAATTGTACGTTTTTGCATGGGCAATAGCCTCTAGTACCATTCCATTCTTTTCAAAATTGCCACTTAAAATATCGTTGGTAATACGAGTGAGTTCTTGATATACGATCCGTCCTGCACCAATGTTCATGTGACCCACTTCCGAATTTCCCACCTCTGCCCATGGTAACCCTGTTGCTTCTCCGGATGCTTGAAGAGTCATTGTCGGATATGTTGAAAAAAGCCGGTCCAGGACAGGTGTACGTGCTTCTGAAATCGCGTTGGCTCGCGATGGTGTTCCAATACCAAAACCGTCCAGGATGAGAAGCACCACTGGACGATAGGATTCCTTTAATGCTTTAAGTGGCATAGATTATAATTTGAGTTCACGCTCAATCTGTGTGAGACGATTATATTTTTCGACACGCTCGGATCGCGAGAGACTCCCCGCTTTTATATAGTCAGCGTTTACGGCAACGGCAAGGTCGCTGATAAATGTATCAACCGTTTCGCCTGACCGATGCGAAATAACAACATGATAACGAGCCTCCTGTGCTGTTCTTATACAATCAATGGTTTCCGACAGTGTACCGATTTGATTGAGCTTAATTAGGATAGCATTAGCTGCCTTGGTGTCAATCCCCTGTCGGAGACGTTTTGTGTCCGTGACGAATAGATCGTCACCCACTATTTGAAGCTTTTTTCCATATACTTTATTGAAATCTCGCCATTCTTGCCAGTTATCTTCCGCAAAAGGATCTTCTATCGAAATCACCGGATAGAGTTTAAGCCATCGGTCATATAGCTCTATCATTTTTTTATAATCTCGTATGCGCGTGCCTTTGTTTTTTTGCTTAAAATCAAAGTCATATCCCATTTTTCCATCATAGAGTTCAGAGGCTGCAACATCAATGCCAATCGACACATCTTTTCCAGGTTTGTAACCAGCTTTCTGAATACCTGTCACTATCACTTGCAGCGCAGCCTCGTCTTCTTCGACTCCTTTGGGTAAGTTCGTCGTCAATAATTCAATATTCGGTGCGAATCCGCCCTCATCCCCTACCAACGTTTTTTCTCCCGAATCTCTAAGCACAGATTTGAGACTATGGAACACTTCAGCGGCAATTCTGACTCGCTCCGCCATACTTTTCGCATGGGGAATAATCATGAACTCCTGTGTTGAAATTGTATTATCAGCGTGCCTGCCACCATTTATGATGTTGCACATGGGCGTTGGGAGACGAAAGTTGTTGTACTTCAGTCCAAATACCCTTCGTAAATAACGATACAGCGGTTCTTTGCGTGCCAAACTTCCCGCTCTTGCGCACGCAAGTGACACCGCTAATATTGCATTTGCACCCAGGCGTGACTTGTTTTCCGTGCCATCAAGAAAAATCATGGTTGCATCAATCGCTTCTTGTTTGTATACATCGATGCCGACGACCTTATTTGCAATCGTAACGTTTATATTTTTTACTGCTTTTAACACACCTTGTCCACCGTATCTTTTTTTGTCACCATCGCGCAACTCGAGAGCTTCGTGGAAACCAGTTGATGCACCAGATGGAACTGAGTCAGACGCACTTACGCCATTTGAAAGCGTTACTGTTGCTTCGACTGTTGGATTGCCTCGTGAATCCAATATTTCGCGTGCAGTTATTGTACGAATGGTAGGCATAGAATGTATTTATTGAAGATAATCAATTACCGGTAGAGTACCATGCGCGAGAAAATCAAGCGATGCACCTCCACCTGTAGAGATATAAGTGAATTTTTTTTGCATTTTTAATCCACTGATGGCACGTTCCGTATCCCCACCACCAAGAATCGTTGTACCCTTATTACGCGCGATGCTTTTTGCTATTGCGGTAGTACCCATATCGAACGGTTTTTTTTCAAATAACCCCATGGGGCCATTCCAAAATAATGTATGACTTTCTTTTATTATCAAGTTAAATTTCTTGATTGTCCTTGGGCCAATATCGACAAACAGTTCCTCATCATTGATACGACCTGTTGCTAGATTAACCACTCGTGATTTCCGCATGTTCTGGTTCGTCGCTGTTAAGTCAATAGGTACAATGATTTGCCCGGGTTTGGCAATCTTTAAAATATTTGATGCAACCGATCGTGTTGTATGGTGCGCCTTGTCAGCATATTTCTCACGGCGAGATCGTCCGAGTGATATTCCTTGCGCATCAAGAAACGCATGCGCCATAGCACCGCCAATGAGAATATTGTCAGCTCGATGGATAAATTGCTCTAAAACACCGATTTTGTCCGACACTTTTGCACCACCCAAGATCACCGTAAACGGCTTTTTTACTTTACCCAATAAAACACCAAGCATTGTGACCTCATTTTGCATTGAGTAACCCGCTACGCTCGGAAGTAATTTAAGAATACCGGTTGTGGATGCGACATTGCGGTGCGCATGGGAGAAAGCATCAAACACAACAATGTCTCCTAGGCGCGCTAACTCCTTTGCAAATGATATGCTGTTTTGATCCTCACCGCGGTGGAAGCGGACGTTTTCAAGCATGACAATACTGCCTGGAGCCACGGTCTTAATGAACATCTCCACATCCTTTCCTACACATTCGTCGAGTTTGTAGACGGGGGCCTGTATGAGTTCAGCCAAATGTTTGGCGATAGGATCAAGACGTAAATCCTCAACAACTTTTCCTCCCGGGCGTTTGAGCCAGGTAAGGATGATAATCGTCGCATTATTTTTCTGCAAAAAACGCAATGTATCCAACGATGCGCGCATGCGGCTATCATCAGCCACGACGAATCCCTTTCCTTTTTTTACCAAGGGCACGTCATAGCCCACACGAAAAATAATGCGTTTGTTTTTGACCAAGTTAGCGGTGAGTTTTTTTAGTTTCATGAGTATAGTGTAGCACAAGAAAGAAGGTAATAAAAAACCTGCTTATTGATCCGTACCCCGCTTAGCGGACACGTATTAAAAAACCTAGGTGGTGGCGGAGACTAACAAAAGATGATTCCTGTATTGCACAGGTGTCATCTTTTTTAATCCCCATTGATATCGTTCG
>JAHFJA010000039.1 GCA_023246095.1 bacterium
GTTCTCACTAGAATATAAACTAAATTTCACTTTTGAAGCGGGACGTAGATAATCTCTACACCCGCTTCTTTTAATATAGCTTCCGAATCCAATGCCGAGTATCCTTGGGTATAATAAACAATACGAATGCCTGCCTCTCGAATAAGACGCGCGCAGCTGGGACAAGGAAATGTACTTGCATACAGCGCAGTGCCATCAAGTCCGATACCGTCCTTTGCAGCCCGTGCAATCACGGCAGCTTCCGCATGAATACTTGTGTAGTAGTGAGGACCTTGTCCGACATCATAGTTATTTCTTGGATCTCCGAATACGTATGGCGAATGCGGGCTGGGAATATGTCGATTACAGTCTATATATAACACCTCATCACCTTTCACTAATACTGCTCCGACTTGCCGCCACCAATCAGAGCTATGATCGGCCGCTTCGCATGCTTTTCGAATCATATCAATATCTTCCTGTTCAGTAGAATACACTCGATCAGGATTTATCTCATACTCTTTCTCTGTAATTTTTTTATCCCACCGCAAAAATATATTTTCAAAAATTATTTCTTTATTCAAAAAATATCGCTGCGCCACTTCCCTGCTGATATCTTCATCAGGTGCAACGATAGAAAGATCAGACTTCTCCAACAGCTTCGTAATATTTGAAAACGAAAGTTCTTGCACTGACAATACGATGTTTAAAGACTCAATCGCCTTGCACATCATCTCTGTGTCGACCGCTCGTATGTCTCGACCATAATACGGATTATCTACCGACAACTCGCGAATCAATTCCCCACCAATCAAATACACATCACCACTATATTTTTGAAATAACTGTATGTACCCACTATGCAGAACCGGTACGTACGCGATGAGAATATTATTCGACATTTTTTATCTTGTTCATAAATTCATCGACAGCGCCCTTTATCTGCTCTGCCATTTTCATCGCCCCTTCAATCGTCAAAAGACGGATGCGTGCTGAAGTGGACGTAAGTGCTTGAGGAGGAAGACAAACAATCTCCTGGCATATTCCTTCATACTCCGTTGCCATGGTCGCTGTAAAATCTTTGGTACTTTCCGAAACAATAAGGACATCAGGTCTCACCAATCGAATCAGGTCTCCCGGATCATGAGAAATATGTCGAAGCGTGACAATATCAACATGACGAAGGTGCATAAGCATGCGAAGCCGTTCAGTTTCAGGAACGATAGGTCGCAGCGGGCCTTTTCGCTTTTTGGTTAATTCATCAGAATCAACACCCACTATTAAAATATCACCGTACGATTTTGCCTTTTCCAAATAAATAGCATGACCCTCATGGATAAGATCGTACACGCCCTGAGTCAACACAACCTTGTGACCTGCCTCCTTTAATGCCTCAACTTTATTCCTCAAATCTGAATATTCTGGAATAAAAGCAGGTAAACCAGGATGAGACGATGTTTCTTGTCCGATCATACTGATACGTTTAGGTTCATATTTACTGAAACTCCCGCCATTATGTTAGCGAATCAAAACAAACCAAGCAAATGCCTTCCCCGTCTACAATCCCATCTTCTGCAAAAATCCTGTAACATGTTGGTCAATCCAACAAAACCGCTTCTGAATTGGCTGTCGTAACACGAGCCCTTCCAGTGACGTACACCGACTCAATGCAACGTATGTTTGTCCTGGAGAAAACGCACCACGTTCCATATCGACGATTACACGCTCAAATGTTTTTCCTTGGCTTTTGTGAATTGTAATCGCCCATGCAAGCTTCATGGGGAATTGAGTAAACGACGCCACTGCTTGTGACACAATGTTTCCCGCCGTTGGATCATAGGAAAATTGGAACAAATCCCACTTGTGGCGCACAACCGTTACGAGTTTTCCATTTTCAAGACGCACCAAAATTTCCGTTTCGTTTTCTTCCGTATCATCAGTCTCTTCATCGCCAAATACTGCATTCACTTTCATGTTGGTAATTTCTTCAATCACCCCAATAGATCCATTTACCCATTTACCTTCGGGGTCATTATTGAGAAGCATCACCTGCGCTCCCTTTTTAAAACGAAGTACGGTATCGGTAGGCAAATCTCGATCTTCCATCACACCTTTGATAGTACCAGTAAAAACACACTCTCGTCCTGGTCGTTTTGCCAATTCTTCACTATTAATTTCGGCCGCATTTTTATTGGTCGTCGTGAGTGTTATATATCCTGATTTTGGACCCGGTTCAAACAATTGATTAACGCGTTTATTCAATTCATCAAGAAGCGGACGAGTAACCGTCGTATCACGAATCGAATTGAGTATGGAAATAAACTGCGCATCACGCTGACGATAGATCGTATCAAGCTGGAAACATGAAATGTCAAAATCAGTAACCGTATTGAAAAGGTTTTGATCCTGCGCCCAACCTTTGGCGGAAAAAAAATATGGCGACTCGTAAAAATCACTGAACATTTCTTTTTCATGTGTCGTTACAACAGGCGGCAACTGATAAAGGTCACCAATCATAATCATCTGCACCCCTCCAAACGCCGCATGTTTTGTTTTTCCTTTGATGCGCATAAACTGATCGACACAATCAAGCAAATCAGCGCGTACCATTGATATTTCGTCGATAACAATTGCATCAAGATTTTTATATACATCATCCGCATTTGATTGGGCAGACTTTTTCGCTTTCATAACTGTGATGTCTGGCTTAAAACCAAAAAACGAATGGATCGTTTGTCCTTTTACGTTGATCGCCGCTACACCGGTCGGTGCCAAGACAACAATCTTTTTCTTCGTATTATTGCGAAAGTGATCAAGTAATGTTGACTTACCTGTCCCTGCTCGCCCAGTAAGAAAAATATGTCCGGAAGTATTCTCCATGGCATCAAGCGCAGCTTTAAATTGTTCGTTTATTTCGATACTCATGATCCTTGTTTTCTATATTCTTTTTTTATTCTCCAATATTCACTTTCAGT
>JAHFJA010000009.1 GCA_023246095.1 bacterium
GGACTACCTGCAACGTCGGAAACTCCCATCGATCCTGAACCTTTTACGTGCACATTAAATGATGAAGCCGTTGCCGTACCACTATTGTCATTTATAACATGCTTAATCACATGAAGAGTGCCCGTAGCAGGCGTCCCGCATGTCAAAACAGATATAGTATCATCAACTCCCGTAGTCACGACTGCACCGGTCCCATTGGTACCATTTAAAGCTCGTCCTCCCCAATTTGTATGCGCACCAACAGTAATACTCATTACCACCGCAGTTAGCGGCTCAATTACGGTACCAGCAAAATTCGTGACCGCCCCAAGAGTGGTATTTCCTCCCGGCGTCCAAAATATATCGCATGCCGACACCCCATTGGTGCCCGTCACCACAGAGTTATCAGAGGTGGTCAACGTACCTGTCGGTCGGAAGATATAAGTTCCCGCACCACTCAAAGTCACCGTACCTCCTCCTGCAATCGTCATAGATCCAGCAATACAATACACACCCGGAGTGTAAACACCGACAGTGCCATGAGTAGAGTCAGTTGCCAAATCAACCGTTCCTGTAGGAAAAGTGGTAGTGCATGGCCAACCGTTAAGACTAGACAAAGCGGTGTTTTGATCACTAACTGCTTGAACATATGTAGTATCGTTTACATGGGTGGCACCGCTTACAGAAGGCGCAGTTGATGGCCCCACCGTATACCCAAGGTCACCAGTGACACTCGTAAACGTAGAATTGTTGGTATATGTATACCCAAGTATGCCAAAGTTAGCAGCAGCCCCTAAAGAAGGTGTTGTTGCTGCGGAGACAGTAATCGGCCCAAGTATGCCAAACAAAAATGGTAAGACCAGTACTGCTATCGAAACCTTATAAAGGATTTTCATGATCATTGATACAAATGATTTATCCTAGTATTATAGCACGTTGATCAAACAAAAACTCATTCAATATAATATAAGCTTTGATGAACTCATGTTTGGGCGTATACTTACAATACATTAACAATTAATAATTCCATACATATGGATTCATCTAATTCCCCGAGCACAAAGCCCCTTTATCGTGGTACTCAAATTGTGTGGTACATTCTCGGCCTTGTCGAGATACTATTAGCATTCCGTTTCGTGTTGAAGTTACTCGCTGCAAACCCTTACGCTGGTTTTACCAGTTTTATCTATAGCGTAACATATATTTTCTCAGCCCCCTTCCTTACTGTCTTTCATATGACACAAGTCGCAGGTAGTATCTTTGAATGGACGACACTTCTAGCGATGTTCGTATACTTAATAGTAGCGTACGGCATCATTAAATTGTTACTCATAAGCAAGACAGTATCGACCCCGGAAGCTGCCGCTAAATTAAAAAATCAAGAAAAATAAAAAATAGCTGGAAACGACTTTCTTGCATATTGCTAATGTGGTAGGTAAACTGACAACAAACAATTAATTAATTAAGTATATACTTATGTATAAACTTGCATGTAAAGACCTGGGAGCACCCGAGTGCGACTACATTGCACAAGGAGAAACACAAGAAGAGACGTTAAACCAAATGAAAATGCATGCTATGCAAGCGCACCCTGAGAAAATGGAGGAAATGAAAGACATGCCCGAAGAAGACGTAAATAAAATGATGATTGGTAAAATGACTGAAGAATCCGCTGTCTAGCAAAACAACGAGGTGGGCCCCCTCGTGGGTATATAAAAAAACGTTTCAATTCAGAAACGTTTTTTTATATTATAAGCCAAAATATCTATTTAATATTAAATTGAGTCTATGCCCGTACCCAATTAATTCCGGTAAAGGATATACTTACTTCTTCGAAAAGAGTTCGGAAAATTTTAATCGAACAACGAGAAAAAGATAAATAATTTCGAGAATACCAATAGTGTTAAAAACAAGGAGCACCATAAACCATCCTGGTTGCCCTCGCCTACCCGCATGCCATAGAGCAAGTCCTTTCCAAAACATACTCCACAACATAATCAGTAAAAAAAATGGCATAGCAAATAATATCCATCCTGGTATCCCAACACCTGTACCCGCATATTGATTCAATGAATACATATATATGTAGCTCATTATTTAGTTATAAATATTATTGTCCACTAAACGAACGATAGATGACATCTGAAATCAGAACCAGAGTGAACCAATAAAAACTATGGAGGAAATCTATATGACCAAACACATTCAAAAAACGACCACTATAATCCCACAACCGTCGCTTGTACACCGTTATACAGAATACCCCCGAAATAAATTCAACCAAGATCGCCACAAGGGTTCCCAGAATAATTTGGGCATACAATGATGGCACATGAGTGAAGATAAAGAATATCATCGTACCCGCAACCCCAAAACACGTCGCAAAAAAAGGGATATAGGTTCCCGGTGCATATCGGCCAACCAACATTGATCGATACGTCGTATCAAACGCCCAACCTAAGATACCACTTAATAGAAACACTATTACGAAAACCATAATGGAGTATACATGTACTTATGGTACTAAAATTTTTGTATAAATACCAGGGTTCCATTTATACCTTCCCTGACCTGACCGTCGCTTTTCTGTCAATTTTTTGCCACCCCACATGAAATCCCTTGATAGATGTCACTAAGGATTTCCACGCTACATAATAAAACAACTGACGGAAAAAAATTCTCTGCCAAAGAATCCAAAATAACTCAATTTTTTTCTCATTTTTCTCTAACATAAATGCTATCAATGCCGATAACAAATCGGTCATCATAAAGATACTGTAGTAAAAAAGGATTTTTTCCCCATTCAACAACGCAATCTCTCTTGGGTGAAAATAATATGATATCAAAAGACCGATAATCACCCATAAAAATACTACGTCAATAATAGGCGCAATAACTGGAATAATAATTTGTTGAATGAAAACAGCTGGCATTACGATATAACCAAGAACTCCGTACTTTTTATTCATAAGTAGATCTTTATGCTTCCATGATGTTTGAAACGTTCCATAAATCCAACGATATCGCTGTTTCAAAAAACCCTTAATAGTATCTGGTGCTTCTGTAAGACCAATCGCCTCATCTTCATACAGGATTTTGTGTCCCGCGCGCCTTACTCGTAGTGTCAAGTCTGCATCTTCTGCAAGTGTATCTGTCATAAAACCTCCCACTTCCATCATAAACGATCTTCTCCAAGCACCAACTGCACCAGGAACAACCATTATGCTATTCCATTGAGCGAACGCTCTTCGATCAAGGTTCTGGCTTGTTATGTATTCAATGCTTTGTAAACGAGTGAGGATGTTGATCCGATTACCCACCTTTGCATTCCCTGCCACAGCGCCGACTTTTTGATCAGTAAAATGATTCACCAATTTTCTAATGGTTTCTTTCGTAAAGATTGTATCTGCATCCATTGCAATAATTACGTCCGCATTGGTTTGTTTAACCCCCTCCATCAATGCACGCGATTTTCCTCCATTTTTTATTTTTAATAGCCTAATATTCCCCATTAGTCCAAAATGTTTTTCAACTACTTCAACAGTATGATCAGTTGACCCATCATCCACAATTATTATTTCAAATGGCTTACCATAATCTGTGTGAAGCAATGAATCGATTGTTTTTACGATCACTTTCTCTTCATTAAATGCAGGAACAATAACAGCAACGCTACCTATAAAGGTTTGTTCTGGTTCCCTGTTTCTTTTTTTGTGGACTATAGCAAAAATGATAATGAATATTAGTCTCACAACACCAAAAATTATCGTAAAGAAGAATAATACCCCTACAAGATATTCCAGTGTACGTATAGCAAAAAATGAAATCCTGTCCGTCTGTATCAACCATTTTTCGTTAGGAGTAATAGAAGGCATTATTTCATCTCTCGACTTTTGGAGTAGTGTCCCCACCGTAACCAGTTCATATCCTTCCGATTTAAGTTTATCGATCAATAGAGGTAACGCAGCAAGAGTCTGTTGGCGATCACCTCCCCCATCATGCAACAAAACAACATTACCCTTACCTACGTGTACCTGTGACATTGCAGTGTCCACGATATTCTGTACTCCAGGATTTTCCCAATCTTTAGGATCAATCTGCATTCCAACAGTTACATACCCTAGATTATTTATCTCTTCAATGGGTTTTACCTCATCAGGTGTCTCCGGTTCAGAATCTTCAGCAAATGGCGGACGGAATAAATATGAGTTATGGCCTGTTACACTTTCAATAATTCTACTTGTCGCCGCAACTTCCATATTTAACCATTTCATGGAAATGTCACTAATGTTCGGATGAGTGAACGTATGATTACCGATATCATTCCCTTCCCTATATTCCCGAGCCACAAGAGCAGGATTTTTTTCAACTTCGCTGCCTATCACAAAAAATGTTGCTGGCACTTTTTTTTCTTTTAAAATATCAAGAATTTTTGCAGTTGTTTGAGGGTCAGGTCCGTCGTCAAACGTAAGAGCAATCTTTTTTGATGATGCCCCATATCGAGTAATAACATAAGGGGATGGTAATGTTTCAAAATGCTCGTCAATAATAAAATTATTATTCTTGTCATATGTAATAGTTCTTTTTCCTTCTTGAGGATCGCTGGAAACCTTTATAATTTCACCCTGTCCTTCATAATCGAGATTATAATCGTAACGAATCGATCTCAAGGACGAAATAGTTGATTCGCTTGGAGTAATCGTTTTTGAAATTACGCCCCACAATGAAGGATCTTCACTTCCCAATCGCCAGAGAGCGATACCTCTTGGCTGAGCGTCGGTAATCGCATTGAGTTGGTTGAAAAATGTAACTCCATCCAACATCCAAACTCGATGAGCAACCCCACTTTCATCTTCATAGTCAAAATATGGATTCAAAGAATTTGGATCTAAAATAATCTCGCTTTCTGATTCGCGAGCTGTCAGTATACCCTCTTCGAATGTTTTAACCTGAGCTTCACCTTTCGCTGGCCAATCGTAAGCATAGTTCCCCAAAGCGATAATTAGTTTCTCTTTAGGGACATCTTTCATTCTCTTAAGTAGCTGGGCCTCAAACCAATCAATTGATGCAATTGGCCCTATACTTCCCGTTGACCAATGTTCATCATACCCCATAACAATAACACAATCGACTATCTTTGATATTGTCGAGTATTGAAACGAATCATCTGCAAAAGGTACATTAACCGTAGTCACAAGACCATCCTGATGTGCTTGATTTGTAAGGTCACCTAAAAATCCTACGTATTGCTTTTGTAAAGATTGTGGAATATTTTCAAAATCAATACTAATCCCCTGTAACTTATTTTCTTTGACATAATTAATAATCGTATCGATTGAGTTTTTCCTTTGATCATTTGATGAAAGAATAGTAACAAGGGCTTTTTGATCCCATGAAGTACCGTTATAATTATTTATTAACGCATATATTTTTTGGTCTGGTTTCCGAGATCGAATATATTGCAAAACGTATTCTTGCCGATTTTTATTATCCTCTACAATAGAGCCATCATTTTTTAAATGAAGCCACTCCGGTATAAGTACATCTATATCAGTGATATGCTGTTTCAGTGAACTAAAACTCGCGTCATCCCAGTTTACAAAAAACGCAACCCGCTCTTGCTGAGGATTTACTCGCGCCGCGATAGTTGTTTTTTGAGCCTCATTTTTTATTTGATGGAATAGTTTATTCCTTGCATCAAGGTATTTTTTCCCAAATTGCCCAGTATTTTCGACGACTGAGCGTGTCAGATGCTTTTTTTGAGGAAGTAGAGATGATGATTGTAAGTGCAATAAATCTAAAACGGGATTAATAAGGATACTGGCGATAAGAATAGCTGCCATGAAGGTCGTAAAAACTACAACAACAATACTACCCCATCGTAACCGCTTCCAACGGATACCTCGAGGGTCATAAAAAATAGGCTGGTCATTAGTATGCTGCATTTGATCAGACTACAAAATTCATCACTAATTTACAAGGGTTACCATTTCCAAGCGGTTTTTCTTTTTATCCCGATGGTATACGTACTCATGCCATGCAAGTACAACAAATATAACATCAAATATGGTGATGGCCATCAAAAAAGAGGAATGAAACACGCTAATCCGATAGACTTGATAACCCATTGATAGAACTACCGTTCCGATTATTACTAGATACGCCCAGTGTTTATCTCGATAAAGTTGAATGACTAAGAAAATATTTAAAAATCCATGAACGAGTAAATAGAGTGCCACAAATATTTTCGTATCGCTTGAAAAATTTTGAAGAGTATTAGCGAGGAAATTGATAACCACATCATGCCGATCTTCAAGGAGTTCATTATGAGAAAGCAGAAAAAACCAACCACTCAGTGTCGCTTTACTTAGAAGTAAAATCAAAATACCGCTGATCGTTTCCCAAACACCGTTGAATCCCTTAATGAGCATTCCCCACCCAAACAATTCATGCCAATATTTTTGAGTAGATCCTTTTGCCATATATATTTTACAATGACTCCATTATACACTTACGAAGAAAAAACAACAGGTTTACTTTTCAATTCAGAGAAAAGAATTATTTTACTTATTTTACAATATTTTCGTAATGCGTTAAATTTTCTTATGATTACAATAAGACCCTTAACCTCCTGACTGAAAAAGCTAGCTCCTCCTCTTTCTTAGCACGGCGATAAGGGTGTGCTAACCTTCCAATATGTTTAAATAGTATACATTGACTTTCCAACTGCAGCTGAATATTAAAATCCTTAATTTCACCAACATTTAAATATCCACGAATGAACTCAACCTTATAGTCATCAGGTACACAAAGTAAAAAATAACTGACGTCATAAAAAGGCGAATTTCCTTGAAAAAGCCCAAAATCAATAATGCCTGAAATCTGCTCACCTTCAATCATAACATGAGGGGGCATATAATCACCATGGCACAATGTTGGTGATTCACAAAGATATTTATCTTTAAAAATATTTATTGATTCGATTGTGTCATCGAACTCACTCTTAGTTAATCCAGCATCGAGCATAAGATCAGTTTCATTCATTCGGTCGACAATAAACTGAGTCATATACTCCTCCCGTGTTTTATATTCCCAGCTTCCACCATTTAATCGCTTTCCGAAACCTTCGACCGATATCGAATGTATTGAGCGCAAGATCTTGCCCATTTTAAAAAGGAGATTACCACGCACTTCTGCTCCAATATTCTTGTGAATTTCTTCAAAAGGTAAACCCGGCATTTTAGACTGGATCATAACATCAGTTTCCTTGCCTTTTACCAAAACTGTTCCAACAAATAAAATCTGTGCCACAGGTGCACCTACCTTTTTGACTTCATTAATCGCCCACGCTTCTTGTCTGAACTCAGTATCTCCTTTTTTACGAACTCTTAAAATTACATGTTCGCCTGGGGTTATCGTGATATCATAGACTTCATTTTCAAAACCTTTATTTATACCAACAATTTCTAGTGACTGAAAACCAAGTCCATTCATAAGCTCTCTAACCTCACTAGGAGAAAGGAAATCATTTTTATCTATTTTGTTTATGTCACCCATATATAGAATCCTATACTCAAGTATAGGTTACACAGTTTGCGAAAATAATTCGAATTTTAAGCGAACATATTTTTATAAGAATAACATCTAGCTAAGATAGGTAACCAAAGAAATAACAAATATTGCAACATAAAAAATAAGTCCGTAGGCGCACGTTGAAAGTCCGAGTGTATATTTGTGTTGAATTCCCCGCACCATTTCTGATACTTCAGGGATAACAAATTGACCGGCAAAAAGGATACCCAAGAATGATATGACTATTAGAATTATTATCAAGCTAGCGAGTGAAACATATCCGAGACCACTCGCAATAACAGAGAGAAACATAATTAGAAACATCGCAAATCCGTATCCACAAGCGGGGTATCCAAGGAAATATGGACATGGTTCATTGAAAGCGCAAACCTTTGTGAAAAGTTTTTTACTGCTTAAATATCCAGAAAATAATACACCCCCAAGCGTAATCACAAACATCATGCTGCTATATAATTGTTGATCCATGTGATGAAATTTAATATGACAAACTATTGAAGCATTTTGAGGGTTATCGATTCACCTATTGAGTAATTATCGAAAAATGCATTATGGACGTCATCCACCATTGAATTCCAATTATTTCCGTATAAGGCCTTCGCAACATTTTCATCCTCTAGCGGACGCAATATCCCGCCGCGAGACACTGCATATACAGTAGGACTAGTTTTAATTTTAACCATTTTAACTCCAGGACGATACGTGACATTATTTCCTATTTGTATTGATGACATTTTTGTTTCAGAAATAGTATTCACTCCACTAAAATCCTTGTACCATGTTTTATACGTTTTTTCATTAGGAAAACCATATCGTTTACCATCCTTACCACAATAATAGACTGCTGGGCTTACTGAGGTCTTTATGAGACTGCCCGCTGTACACAACGACTGACTATTCACCTGAATTGATTTGTCGGTATCGATATCAGGGATAGACGCAGTGGCTTCAGAAGGTGAATACACATTCATCGCAGGGGTACTAGAATCTGCCAAAAGGACAATAGTATTACTCACTGTTGCGGTTGGCTGGCCTCCAGAGGTAAAAAATTTGACGTACACTGTCTTCACGCCCTGCATAGCGGTCAAGGTCCAATTTTTGCTGGATACGTATGTTTCACGGGCTGCACCATTCAAATCTGATTGATTAGAAATGGCCATAAAAGCAATATCGGAACCAACAGTGAATTTTAGAACAACATTTCGGTTTGATACAGAAGAAGCACCATCATTGATTATTATCTTGTACCCGCCTGCAGGTGCAATCGGCTGTGTCAAAGCTCCCGGAGGAAGTCCTCCTCCACTACTACTCCCACTACTGGCGGCATTTGTTGTTTGAGAATACGATGCAAATGTTGTAAAATGTTTAGTCCAAATAACGAGATCAGCACCAACATCTATTTTACAGTCACCATCGACAGCCAAAGCGTTACCTGTCGCTTGACTATCAGAAGTACAGACAGAAGTTATTTCAGTAAAACTGATACCTGTTCTAACATATCCCGCTTTCTTGCCTGCTTGTCCCGGAAGCAATAATCTTACCGCTTTATCAAACGATAACTTTGCACCAGTGAAACCGACTTCAACCGCAGTACTCAAGGTCTTAGTTTCGCCGGATGTATCTGGTAATGTAACTGTGGTGATCGTCGGAGCGGCTATTATCCCATCCCATGATGGATCAGCACTTGTAACAGTCGTTGCTGCGGGAATAGCCACCGTGGCATTATTTGCATTCGCTGACGTCACTGTAATTTGTGGCAAAACACCAGTCCCCGCCGTGATCAATCCACTCACATCGATTTTTGGACTCGTAGTTCCACTGCCGATTGCAATATCAACAGCTTGATCGGGATCAGTAATAAGTGCGTTTGGAGTACTCGCATCCAAAGTAACATCACCTGAGGAATCTGGAGCTGCTTGTGTATTCGATAAAATAGTCACAGTAACGGTGTAATTCTGTGTAGTATTGTCAGTTGCAGTCACTGTATATGTACTCGACACAGTAAAATCATGAGCAACTCCCGACGCAGGGCTCACTGCCCCCCCGACAAACGTAATGGTGGGAACCAGTGCTGTTACATTGGTTCCAAATGGTACGACGAGCGAAACAGTATGATCAGTATGATTTATTGTTGTTACGCCAACTTCTCCGGGAATTGTGAAACTTGATATAGCTTTGCTTGAAGATAAAACAACATCAGGTCCGGAGGCGGTAACCCACCAAGGAGAGTAATCAACATCGCCGGAAATTAAAGTACCGAAATCCGGGAATGAACTACCCCAATAGTTATGTTCGGCATTTAACAGAACAGGGGTTTCTGGCGTGCCGGCCAAATTTTCGACAGCGTAGTGAATACTTCCTGTGATGCTATTTTCATTGACAGAAATTTCAGAACCTAGCGGAGCATTTGAGCCGCCGTCATTACGTATGGCAATACCATTATAGCTCCCAGTTATTGTGTTGCCGGTGATTGTGATGTTAGTTTGGTCAGCATTATACAGCGTAATGCCACCATTTTCCGTAAGATCGTCGGTGTGTGCACCGAAACCACGAACATCTGTCATTTCTTCACCATTACCCGCATTTGTAATAGTATTGTTCTCAACAGTAATACCAGAACTGTAGGCTACTTGGATACCCGAACGAGGGACATCTGTGACATGATTCCCTGATATTGTAGTAGCCGCAGAATGTCCAATTTGAATACCTCCGTATGATGTATTGCTGATTTGATTGTTAGTAATGTTGCTATTTTGAATACTGTGGATCATCATTGCTGCCTGAAACGGATTAGTTGTCGGATCTATGTTTTCAAAAATGTTATCCGTTATCAGCCAGTTATCTCGATATTCGCCTTCTTCTCCTTGTGTTGTAAAAATTGATCGACCCTCGCTCCCAGAGAAAATATTTGAACGAATCGTTACATTATGCGCATTCAGTTTATTGGAATAAATCACGCCAGGGACGGCCGACCAAGTCGTGCCTATTAATTTAAATCCCTCGACAGTCACATTTGATACTCTATCGGTAGTGAGATTAATCAAAGGAAGTGCACCGTCAAGGATCGCCTCTTCTCCCCGTGTCCCGCTTATGGGACTGATATCAGCATTTGGCCCCCTCAAACTTACCGGTTTAGTTACATTTATAGGACCAGAATAATTCCCCGCTAATACATCTATTATATTGCTCGTACTAGTGGCCGATGATTCATAATCCGCTGCATTAATAGCGCTCTGGATATCAGTGTAATCACATACCTCTGCACACACAGTGAATGTATATGTTAAATCGGACAATGTAGTTCTGCTTGCATCTGTATAAAATGGAACAATATCAATACCAGCACTACTTACAAAAGATAATGATGAATAAATATCAGCCTTTATATCTGTACCCCACCAATTATTCTCCGCGTTCAGGGTACCAATTCCTTCTTTATAAATATTACGAGAACCGTTATCAGTAAAACTGTTGTTATGAATAGCCCAAGTAGTCACATCCACTGATGTCCCTTTAATAATATAAAGACCATAAATTGAGTTAGACTCAATGGAATTATTCTGTGCCGTAAGGTTGGTGATTGTTCCCTTGGTTTTTATACCATACCGATTCCCAGAAATGATATTATCCGACACAGTAAGATCAGATACACCAGTATTGACGTTTACACCCGCTTTTCCGCCACCTCCGCCACCTGTCGCACCAGTAATGGTCATTCCGGAAATTGTTACGTTGTTTGCACTTACGTCAAATCCATGTGACGCAAATGGAGCCGTCACCATTACAGTTGAACTGTTCTCTCCCTGGATTGTGAGGGATTTATTTATGCCTACATTACCCGTATACGATCCGGAGGCCACATGAACAGTTCCACCCACAGGCACCGCAGCAACGCCTTCTGCTATTGTGTTAAATGGATGAGCTTGCGTCCCATCTTCTGCGTCCAAATTATCATCATCTACATACACGTTAGTATCTAAATCAAATTGAGTGAAGTGCGCCGCACCAAAGGAAAGTTCACCGCCGTTTGGACCGCCTGGCGTGTATGTAACATCTGCGATAATACCGGTGCCGTCAATAGTCTCACTGGCATCATTTTTTACAATAATATTTGGCTGATTGACAAACCCTAACGCGTCCAGTCCGTACATATAGATTTTAGCGCCCGTAGCATTCATAGCATCAGCTGTCGCTGAATCAAATTTTATATGACCCCCAGACATCTCCATTTTTTCACCAAGCTCCTGTAAGACAGCTACTGTATTCTGATCACTTAAATTTAAAGTTTCCTCAAAGACGATTTTTCCAACAGGAGTCTCTCCAATTATTTTTTCAAAATACAATGCTCCTGCACCTTCCGTTGCAGGAGTTGCCGATGGATTATCTTGCTCGCCAATATTGGAATATATACTAGCATCTGCCAATAATGAATCCACGCTAGTTAACAACGGTGCCTTACCGGGCTGACCCGCATCATTGAACCACCCTTTTGACGGAGAACCCGTCGTTGAATAATTCAACGGGTTACCATAGTCTGAAATGAAGCCAGAGTTATCTAATTCCGGAGCAGTTGAATGTGGGACAAATCCCCCTGGATCAACAGAGCCATAACTGACAGCGTGAATTGAACTTTCACTTCCATCTTTTAAGGTAACCATATCGCCCCCATCATTAGCATGGTTGGAAAGCGCATAAAAAACTAAAATTCCATTTGCAGGCAATGTCCCAGAAAGAGCGATTGAGTCACTTGTTACTGCTCTATCAATCGACCAGCCCGAAAGATCAATGTTATTTCCTGTCGTATTTAATAATTCATACCACTCTTGACCTTCAGAAGGATTAGTAAAAAATTCATTAATCAAAACATCTCCTACACCAGTACCAATTGCTTGCACCTTTACTATTTTTGGATACACAAAAAACAGTCCAATTGATGCGACCACACAGAACGTGACCCCCACAAAGACTGAAAAAAGTTTTTTAGCTATCTTGTTGTCGACGTTAAAAGCATTCATATGAGATATACTTTAATATACTTAAAGTATATCATCTGGGGTGATATTTTTTTAGAGATACCGAAGCAATAAAACTGAATTATAGGTATAGTTATTGTCAGTGATTAAATAAAATTAACTTTCTTTTGAGTAAAAGAAAGTTAATTAATAATTCATTTTTATACATAAACAATATTAACATTCGAGACCACTTTAGAAATTGTTATACACAGTAATCACAAAAAAAATTGCTTACCGTGCACTTACTTGTCTCTGTTATAAGATCTCCCAGGACACCTCTCTCTTAGATAATTTTTTACCAATTAAAATGATACTAAGCTTTTTTAAACCTGGTTTTTTGCCAGCCAACAAATATAGGAAGTATAAATGTCAGTAGATAATAGATGTAGACATCTAATTTATAGTATCCATCAGCCGGTTTAAACACCTTAACAAGGAAAAAATAATCACAAACAATCGCTATCGCGGTCCATGCAAAAGAGAGAAGTACATAGTACTTGAACGACTCATTTTTTATTTTTTTAAACAAAACAAACATTGTAATAACTATTCCAAGTGGCATAATGATCCAACCCAACAAAGAAGTAGGCACCACGGAAAACAGAATGATACCGAGAATATAACCGACTAGCCAAAGTATAAATCCCCATCCAAACGTATCACTAAGTAGTTTTCTTTTCATATGTATAAATATTAATGTGTCTGATTAAATTATATCAGACGTATTCATTCTACCAAGATGCCTATAAAAAGAGAGCTAGGATTGCTAGCTCTCAATTTTTCCTAACTATTATTTGTGAATTTTTTGGTACACGATTATTCAAATATTTTGACCGTCTTCTTGTTCAGTGTCGTCATCCAGATCTTCCTCACTATCCCACTCATCTTCGCCGCCATCATCTTCAAACTTTTCGCCAAACAAATCGAAATACACTTCCTCACCCCAAAGGACTTCGTTCAGTGGTTTGTTATACGCTGATAACGCCTTTTTGATGTACTTATAGCAGAACTCTCGAAGACCTGTTTTGGGTGGCTTTTCTGGTAACACTTTACACATTACTACAAACGCTTCACTTGATAGGTCACTTCTCTCGTATGTCCTACCTTTATACGCCGAGAAAAATACTTTATCAGCAATCTGCTCCAAATACGACTTATTACATTTATATAATATCCCTATCGTACGTGAATTTTTTATCATTTCTTTGCTTATCTTACCAGACAAGGAGTATACGAGCCCCGCTTTGTTTACCGCCGATTCAATCGATCCAAAATATTTCTGCGCAGCTGCAGCGAAATTGCGATCGTTACTCACGCCCGTAACAATACCTTCGGGGAATTTTTCCTTCAAATAGTTCAGTACCTCCTCACCATCTTTCCAATCTGTTCTTTGGATAAATGGTTTTGGGTCTATGTCACATTGTTTAAGAAACTCTTCCCATGAATGGAAACGCCTTACTGCTGCTCGATAGTATTTTGAGTACCTTATATTACTAGCCAAACTGGCAGGAGATAAATCGATACCTAATCCATGCCACCGTTTTACCATCGCTACAAGTTCTTCTTTTGCATACTTCTTTGTCTTCTGGCGTACCTCTGCTGGTTTAAGTCCTGCCTCCATCAAAGCCTCATCCCAGCCACCATCAAATTTCACATTTGCCTGGTGATACAATTTTGCCACTTCAGAATTTGCATTGTTTACAATCGCTGTACAGTGAACATCACATCCGTCCGCTTTCAATGTTTTAATCATCTCAATAATCTCTTTTTTATTCGGCATCTTTTGAGTTTTGCAAATATCTTTATAGCTAAGCCCTGCAGCCTCAACAGCTTTCTGCCAACTGCCTACATAACGTATTGCAGCATGAGATAGACTACTGCTAATACTACCCGCGTTCAACGATTCACCATTTTTGTGCATCTGAGCTATAGTAAGGATCACCTTATCTTTATCCCAACTGGCTGTCCGATGCCGGTAGAGATTATAATCTATGCCGGCAGTGTTTACTGCTTCCTCCCAACCACCAGAAAATCTGTGATTAGCAGCCCATACTACTCTTTTCTCTCTCTTTGTCTCATTGTGAAGTATATGAGATTCGTTAAGATTACAGCCCTTAATGTGAAGGTTAATAATAGCCAATACAATACTTTCTTCAGTCCACGAGTTCATCTTCTTTATAATTCCCGCCGTCTTAATTCCTGCATATTTTAAAGCCTCCTCATAGGAACTGAAATTGGAGCAAATCCCCTTCCAAAAACCCGAACTATTCTCACGAATATCTACCGCTTTAAGACTTTCATTATCTGCCAATCTCTTCAATAAGAGTTTCTTCACTTTTTCTTTGGTGTAATTATTTTGCCGAATAATGGCTTGCACTGGGAGACCTGCGGCTTCAAGCGCCTCTTCCCAAAATAATCGTCCTTTAAAAAATTTCTGTGCTTTCCAATAATAGCTTTCACCTCTACCAGCTTTACTTTGAGCTGTTGAACTCAAATCGATACCAGCCCCATAAGCCGCCTTTAAAGAAATGAGAAAATCTGTTTTTGGTTGTTCAAGGCTCATTGCTTTAAAATCAGCCGAGGTTTTTCCCAACACCTTCATCAGTGCATCATCCCAGTCTTTGAAATAGCGCCTGCAATAGCGTATGGTAAATCGATATTTTGTATCCTCAATTTTGGACCCTCTCATGTCGAGACCCTCGCTATATGCATCTCTAATCCCTTGAACCAGCTCAGCTTTCTTACGCTCGTCCCTTTGTGTTCTTTTACTTTCTTTTATCACTCTGTCATTTCCCTTTATAAAATTTCAAATAACATTTCTTGCGATTGCATTCTAACCCAATTTTGCAAAATGTCAAGAGCATTATCGGGGCATATTAAAAAAACATATTGTACATTTACAATATGTTTTCTGGCTATATTTACTCCTTTTTCAGAGGCCAAGGATACAGCATCATTTCAGTAATATGTACCATGTCTACGACAGAAATCCGGTTATGATTCTCACGTAAGGATACTATTAGTATATCCTCATTTGTTCGTAAGTGACTTTCCCAAAGCAGTTGCTTACAAAGACCACATGGGTAGATCGGATCTGTAGCATCATCATTGCTAATGATAGCGATTATACGAATTCCGTATTCCCCATGAGAAGCGGCGTGGGAAAGGCATGCATGTTCGGCATGCAGTGTCAGTGAATGGGTATCTGAATGATATGACCCTGCGGAATATATCTTTCCCTTTGTGGTCAACACTGCGGCCCCCACACGGTAATCATCAGGCTTGTTATGTACTGTTAATGCATGTCTCATCCCCTCCAAGGCAGCATGAGATAATTCAATACTTTTTGTTGCGTTAAATAAACGTAAAGAACTAAAAACTTTTGAATCCAAATCCTCAAGACGTAGATAAAGTGGAGCATCTCTCATTTCGTCATTCTCGAATGGCACAATATATCGACACTCTTCTGATTTTGGAAAGCGATAAAACGCAAACGGCTTACCTATTGTTACCTCTTCACCTGTCTTGAGGATTCTATCTTCAACCGGCCTCAATTCGAGTTCCCCAAAAGGTAACTTTTCGATTGAATACAATCGTGAATCACCAACCAACCTTGCTCTTGTCATCAATAAAAACCTCCGTACTATACAAAAAATTATAAATGAATAGCTTTATCTATACGGTAGTACGATAAAATAGTCAAGATAGCTTATTTACTAACTACCAACGGCAACGCTGGCAAAAAAATCTTTGAGTTGTTGTGCAGATATGATCCGTTCTTCTAGATCAGAGATCCAGACAATACTAACTTATCGCAATAAAATATATCTGATTGCTTAATCATAGTGTCGCCGCTTTCAATCCCTTCAACAGCAAGACAAATTGGGCACTTATAGTTACGGGGTGCATGATTGTACATAAAAATATGAAAAAATCTTATAATTCATTGACCACCTTAGCAAAACTATCAAAGTCTTTGTAAAGATGAGTCTCTAAACCAAACTCATGGGCGGTCTCAATATTTTCAGAGTCGTTATCACAAAATAAAACCTCTCCTTTTGGGACGCTAAGGTGTTTATAAAACGATTCAAAAAACTTTATACTATTTTTTGTATATCCTATTTCTGCCGAAACAAAAATATCGTCGAACAAAGATCGAAAATCTCGCTGGTCTCTTAAAAACTCAACACGATATTTTTCTTGATTGGTCGTCAAGTAGCAAAGTACTCCTGTCTCCCGAAGACTACGAATATAACCGACCATTTGCATATCAACTTCGCTACAAATATTGAACCAATATGCTGTTAATTCTTCTACTGTGCCCTTCCACCCCCATATCTCAATAACCTTAGAAAGCTCTTCTTTCAGATCAGCCTTTCCCACTTTGCATTGCTGGAATGGGCTTGCAAAAAATGCTTCCATGACAGCCCACGGAATATTATAATCTTTTTGAATCTCCTGACTAAAACGCTTTGGGACAAGCACCATCCCATCAGCGTCAAAACATATGGCTTTGTATTTCATATTCTCATATTAGCAAATAACAACCCAAAATAAAGAGACAGTAATTGAAACTGTCTCCTTTAAGAGAAAATTATTGCACGATCAATTTAGCAAGCTAATTGATACAAAAGCGGGCTACCATACCAAATATTAAATCGTTTACCATGATGAAACATGAGACCGGGATCGTGTTTTGGTAAATTATCCTCAATACCAAGTAATGCTTTCTCGAAAGGTGTAACGGAGATGTTTCCATTGATGATCGCAGATACGACATCCTCACCAAACGTCTCTATTGTACTACCCAAAGATGACTGTAGTATCGGAAAATCTTTTAAGAGTTGCCTTCCAAAAAATACTGCTAACGGCGGCGTATAATACAACGTCATCCGAAAAAAATTTTCAAGGTTGAGGACGTCTATGATAAATTTTTCCAATCGAACTCTAACAACAGAATCGGTTTCGAGTAGACAATGCAATCTCAATACATTCAAAGCGGTTGTTGGATCCCAATGATTATTTCTCCCATTACCTTTTGAATACGGATCCTTTATCCATACCCCTGTTCCTAAATCGGAGGTATTCTGAATCAACAACTTTCTCAACGGTTCCAGTTGGTTTACCGACAGACGCCCATTTCGAACTAATACATACACTGCCATCGCTGTATCCTCCCAGTCGGGCGGATAAAAAGCATTAAAGTGCCAAACAGGAAAACCTTCAATCTCGTGGATATATCTTTTACTCAAAATATATCCAAGCGCTCGATCAATCGATTGAGATAGAGATCTATCTCTCATTTGAGTTAGGTAAACAACCATTATTGTTGTCGCCAAAGAATCGACGATCTTCGTCTTCTTTTCACCTATGTTCACCATTAGAGTAGGCCACTGGCCTGATGGAAGTTGATTTAATAGTTCAAACTTCATCTGTTCCCCCTTTCAAGGTACTACTATACGTTTCCGAGATTAGCAGGATTTGCACGAATGTCAATTCTTGCGTTTTGAATTACTTTCTGATCAATTCGGATCCAAAGTGCAACCTCCCTAAAAACCGAAAAACGCGATCATTATCAAAATTGCTTTTTTTGGAACGAGAGAAAAATCTCATCCCAGAAGCGCGAATGGTGGAAGCAGTTCCGGACATTTTTCTATTATTCTTCAGTAAACACAAAATAAAAACCAGACTACTATTTTATTAATTAGTAATCTGGTTTTTTTATTACAGCCGTTGAACAGTAGTCATTGTTTTGACTACTTGGAGTTTCTGGTGATCGTCGAAACTCTTCTCTATTTCTACGAAAGTGCGGAGATGTTTTACCCCTCCCTCCAGTTCGAAATAGAGTTCAAGATCAGTGACCGACATACCGGTTGTTTCAGCAAGTGAATATAGTTCTTCACTCTCCATCCGTCTGCCATCTGCGAAGTATAATTCATAACCAAGATCTATGTTATGCTTTTTTGCAAGAAACAGCGCATGTTCTGAAGGCTTATGCCCCAAAGGTAGCGGACGTTTATAATATGGTATTGTAAAAGTATATGAACGTCTTTCTCCATCAAGGTACTTACCTTCTACTGGTTCACTATTATTAACGGAACTGCTTTTGTGAGCAGGTACGTACTTAATACTGATAAGTTCTTGTGTACTCTGGTTTTTGCTCGCAGTATTTATCGAATCTCTGGGACATTCATTACGCGGCAGTTTCTCGGGTACCACGAATACATCACTGAGGTCTGCTTTAATAACTTCTTCGGATAAAGTATAAAGAGCAAGAGTTTGAAGTAAATTATGCCGTATTGTCTCATATGCCTGACCACCCAGAAGCTTACGAAGAGCAAATGGAGTGTTATATACCGTCATAAGGTTCCCATCTGGATAACTAACAATCAAATCGACTCCCCCAGAGACAGTAGTAAACCACATTGATCCTGTCTGTTCATTCATACTTGTAATCCTCAAACCTTGAGAGCGACTGTATACGTCTTCTTCGGTCATGTCCTTCGGAAACAGTAAAACCCGTGCTAGAAAATATACACTCGTATTTTCCGATAATGGTATGCCTTCAAAGAAGGCACAAGGAGGAGCCTCGAATAGAGATTCAACCTTCGTACACGCCATAGGAACCCCAGAGGTACTTTTTTGAACAATTAACCCGATCAACTTTTCATTCATCTGTATCAAGGTTTCTTCGTCCTTGCTAACCACTACTTCGTTGAAATAAATGTGGCTCTCAAGCAAATTGATATACTGCTTCAAAGCCTCCAATGCATCTTCATTATCATCCCCTGCTTCTTCTATTCTTTCCAAAAGCGCATACGTCTCTTCTGATCGTGGCTCTGTGCCTGACATTTGAAAGAATTCTCTTTCAAACTTAGACAATGCAGCACTATACCTTTTTTTAATAAGCCGGATAAAGATTGCTGAGCGTGCATTATCAGCTACCTTATTCATCACAAAATTTACCCACCTTACACCACATTTTTCAAGTAATTCTGGAAAATACGGATCCTTATGAATCCCAAAGAGATTCGCCTCATCAAGTGCGGCAAATATTCCTACTCTAGCTTTATCATACTTCCACACATAAGATTCTGCATTCAGGAAAATTTCTCTCTGCATGCGTTCTAACTTTTTCTCAAAGATATTGTATGTCTTAAGATACGTGTCCTTATGATAGAATACGTCATCGGCAAACTCACTTCCTAAGAACAATAACTCCTCAATTGTATATAACGCATCTCTGTAAAACTTTTGTGCTCCTGCACTCCACTGCAATTTAAGCATTCTTTACACCTCTCTCTTATATAATATATTTTCAATGATCTTTTACCTCTAACCTTTTCTCCTTTGCCAATTAGGCTCTAAATTCTGTAAAAATTATAAAATATTTTTTGTTAATAAAAGACTTGAAATCAGACTTTTACATGCCAAAGTATAGCATAAAACTCTACTTTTGTCAAGTATATTTCAGACGTAAAAAGCCTATAATTATAGAATTTTTTACTAATCAACGTATTTACCTGTGAATATAAGAAAAACATAATAACAAGGTTCAGTTGTTTTTTGAGAAATATTGAAGTCTCATTTGCATTTTAGTTATAAATAAAAAAAACACGTTGTTCATCAGCGTGTTTAGAGATAATTATTTATTATTTCTTTTCGTCTATATATGACGCGAGTGCATTCAGTAGATTAGGAGAAATATCTGCATTTTCTAACCAGTACAATCGGACAGGGAGATCAAGCTTCATGTACGAGTCAATCTTACGCGCAGCTTTTGGAAATGACTCGCTAAACGATAGCACGCCACCGGGTCCCTTTACCAAATAGTGTACGCCTGATTTTGTCCTACAGGACACTTCTTCTAAAAGCGTAAACTTCAAATTTTGTTTATGAAGCTCCTCTTCCCTGCGGCGACCCTGGGTCATGTCAGGATAACATTCAACATGAGATGTATATCGCCCCAAGTGATGCGATCCGAAACGATGCCCATCAAGAAATTGAGACATGATCGATTCCAACTCCCAATCAGTCATGGATAACAACGTCTCGCGTGTAAGAATTCCTTTTTGATAAAGATGCTGCATAATAACTCGTCCGACAACAAACTCCGTGAATCGCGAAACGGCATCATAGTAAAGATTTCGAAACATCAAAGCTCTCAGTTTCAAAAAGTTTTCTAAATGTCGAGGATTGGTAAACACTATTCTTCCGTTCATTACATGAACTGTATCCCAGAGTCCACAAATTGTATGATGTTTACTTGTTAACTGAGAAAGCGGATAAAACATAGAATCTTTTTTCTGAGGAGCACCAATGGGTATCCCGACTAGATTCATGTAGTCCCGGCAGGTATATGCTATCTTGTCTGCTATATCGAGAAAACCACTGAGATGGCTATTGCCTTGCACGGTATCAATCAATAGCGAAGGATCGATATGAAACTTTCTCCTCAATTCGCCCCATTCTCTATTTGCGAGTAACTCAGGAAAATGAAGATCCTCATCAAACGCTTCACGGTCAATCAATTTAGTAGTGTCTCCACCAGCCGGTGTAAGAGTGTCATGGAGTAGAGCTGCAGCCCGAGCCGTGTACAGATCACTTCCTGAAATTCCATTATTGTGAAGCATCAACACGAGAATAGTCTGAACATCCAACACGTGTACATATCTGCTTTGACTAAAATTTATTGGAATAGTTGTTATTTCACTTCCCCCCTGGAGTGGGGTGGGTCGTTGCAAAAAACCCAATTGACGAATGCTATGAAGTCGATCCAATGAAAATGTTTTTACAACCATTTCTGTAAAGCCACCTTCTTTAACAATATACCCGACACCTGTCATGGGCACCGATGGAATAATCGCAAATGGTTCAAAATCGCTCGATTGATATTCTTCTAGATGTGCCATATCCCTCTTTGCCGCATAGGGATGTTTACCGACATCTGGGAATTTTCCAATAGCAGGAAGAAATACCAGATCATCAATATGTAGCGATGACAAACGATGAAGAAACGTATGCCGAGAAATTCGAGACATGGTGTACCCTCCCCTTAATTTGATTTTCAAAAATCATTACGTGGACTCGAGCATAGCATGAATGAACAAAAATACAAGCTCAAGATGGGTTCATCATATTAAAAAACTCTTTTACTGATATTATCTCAGCAAAAGAGTCAAAACTAAATTCCAGTAGACCCAAAACCACCAGCGCCACGCGCCGTGGTAGAAAGAAATTCTTTATCTACCAATTCAAATTCGGGAATGCCAGCTTTGTTAAAAATGATTTGGGCAATACGATCGCCATGACCAAAATAAAATGGTTTTTCACCACAATGAAGGAGCGACACACCAGCTTCACCACGATAATCCGGATCAATAGTTCCCGGAGAGTTTGCAACAGTAATACCAAACTTTGAGGCAAGACCACTACGAGGAGAGACCCAATAATACCATGGAAACTCCATAGCGATAAAAAAACCAATACCTACTAAGACACGTTTCCCTGGCTCAAGTCTATATACCAGTCGCCTTGGATGATCAACTGTAGCATCCTGCCATTCAACATATTGAGCGATTGAAAGATCTTCTGGGATGGACTGAAAGTCAAAAAGAGTCGCTCGCAAATCAGGCTGTTTTGCATCCATATTAAATGGACAGACTACCGCTCTTGCACTTACGTCATATCCAATAGCGCCTTCAGTCTGCCTTTTGGGACATCGCCCCCCATCTAAAATAGTCATCTTAAACCTTGGTCGTTCTGTGGCCATGTCAGATCTCCTTTCTCAAAGATCAAATATACTTTCCAATACCATAGAGCCTCGAGTAAAAAAAGTCAATCTCTTATCGTTAGATTCGTTCCCAAATGCAACACTCAAAAAATTCAAGCATTCTACTCCCCTAAACGAAAAAGCCCACGAAGGGGGCGATTTTGCTAACATTCCGTCTGACTCAGCATCATGGAGGATGTGAGAACTGATTTAGGCAAAATGAGATAGTTTACCCCACCCTGAAGTCCACTATCGTCACAAAATAAAATCCCTGATAATAATTCAAGGATTTTTCATTTTAGATAAAATCTAGTCAAAGTTTGTTCAGGTATGGAATCCTGTTTCTACATACTTTTTCTTTAAAAATTGACTGAAAGCAAGAATGACTTCGTGTCTTGCTTCTATCTGTTCGGTTGCTTTCCGAGCAAGCTCCCCATGATCTTCCGTACCTCCGATACACTCTGTTCCGTCTGTATCACTAACAGTAATCATATAATCTGAATATCTACTACTATGTTTTTTAACTCGGACTCTCGTTTCTGGAAGGGTACTATGTTCCTGATAAAATTCATTAATGAGTGATTGTAACCTTGCTAGGGTAGCTTGTTTTTTTCTATCTTGTTTTTTCTGTCCTTTCTTTGAGACACAAAAGTGCGAACGAAGAACGAAACCAACATAGGGATTAGACCATCGCCCCATCCATGCCGAATTTTCCACTTCCTGAACATGCCACTTTTCAAACTTATCCATGTACCCTGTAGCCGTGATTCTACTTACTCCTTTATCATGCCCCTCACACGAAAACCGAGTATCAAGACCTACAACATTAAGCCCGATCACTAATTCTTTTATCTTCCAATCAAGGTCCTCGATTTCCTCGATGTCTTTTTTTACTTCTTCCCACAACTCTATTCGTTTAGGGTGGTCGGCATTACTCTCTGGTGTTTTTTTAAGGTTCTTTGTTTCAATCATGTTTTGACTCCTTTTCTTTAAATCGATATATACCTTATAGCATAAAATATGCTTTTTGTCAATGGTTCATCTTGAAGGCCGAGTCCAAACGACAATGCACCTCAAAAAGAAAAACACCCTCATCTTTAAAGGTGCTTTTCTTTTCAAACTTAACCGGCCGTCTGCTCGGGAGCTGGGGCTCGAACCCAGGACCAATTGGTTAACAGCCAACTGCTCTACCACTGAGCTACTCCCGAGCGCACGACCCGTTATTGTTTTTACTGCAAAATCAAAAGAACGTACCACCTATGGTAGCACGTTCTTTCATCTTTGCAATAGGACAACCGAAGCTCCTTTATACGTAATCCCTCAACTTATCAATTCCTACTAGTTTCTCAATCTTTTCGAGAGCCTTTGCTTCGATCTGGCGAATACGTTCACGAGTGACACCAAATTCCTCCCCCACTTCTTCAAGAGTATGTGAAACACCATCCAGAAGCCCAAAACGCATTTCGAGAATCTTTTGTTCACGAGGATGGAGAGTGCCGATAATGTCGTGCATGCGTTCTTTCAAAAGCTGTAATGCAGCCGCGCGATCAGGAGTGACTGTGCGTTGGTCTTCAATGAAGTCTTCGAGTGTACTGTTTTCATCTTCATCACCGATCGAAGTATCAATCGAAATCGTATCTTGGTTGATCTTGATAATATGACGAACCTTCTCAACACTCTCCCCCATTTCAGCGGCGACTTCTTCTGGTAACGGTTCACGTCCCAAATCTTGAATCAACTGTCGCTGGATTTGTTGAAATTTATTGATCGTCTCCACCATGTGTACCGGAATACGAATCGTACGCGACTGGTCAGCCAAAGCACGAGTAATCGCCTGACGAATCCACCACGTCGCATATGTCGAAAACTTATAACCTTTGCGATAATCGAATTTTTCAACCGCACGAAATAAACCAATATTTCCTTCTTGAATCAAATCGAGTAATGAAAGACTTTTGTCAACGAATTTTTTTGCAATAGAAACCACCAAACGCAAGTTTGCTTCGATAAGTCGTTGCTCTGCTTCTTTGTCTCCTTTTTCTTTTCGCTTTGCAAGAGAAACTTCTTCCTCAGAATTAAGGAGTGGGACTTTGCCAATTTCTCGCAAATACATCTGAATAGAATCAGCAGAAATATCCGAAAGATCAATGATCGTTCGTTTTTTTTCTTTGCCTCCTGTCGTCTTTTCGTTGTCTCCGCCCGCAATTGAAGAGGAGGTTCCACCCAATATTCCTCCTTTGCGTTCAAAAATCTGAATACTATTCGTATCAACATCATCAAGAAAATCCTCATACTCTTCAAGGAACTCTTCGACATCAGGGAAATACAAAACAATCTCATCTTCAGTGAGAAATCCGCGATATCGTCCTTTTTGTAATAAGCTATCAAGTCGCTCTCTGGTGGGAAACACTGCTTTGGGCACCTCCGGTCTTACCGCAGGTTTAGAAGGAACAGGTTTCTTCTTCGTATTGACGGTGGGTTTTGGGGCACTCGATCCCGCTTTTTTCGCGACCGGTTTCCCCTTATGGCCCGTTGTTTGCTTGGAAGGTTTTTTCGTCATGAAAAATAATTGAACAATTCCTTCGCACAGCTAAGGATTAATTATTAATAATAGTATATCACATTGTCTGGATCATTTGAAATTCCGCCATATATTGCTTGACAGCCTCATGATCCTGTTCCTTTTCCGCTTTCGACATAAGGTGCTGTAATTCACGGGTACGCCGTTCCTTATACCGAGAACGAATACGAGCACAAAGTTCTTCTACTGTAGTCCCTTCTGTCACTTCAAACGCTGCCGCAGCCTCTATTTTCTCTAAAAGTCCCGGTTGCGAAAGCACTACAGACAATGAAGACAGAGAAGGAATCGAAGTACTGTCACTATAGTCTTTACATAAAAGGTTGTAAAGGGTAGACAGGTCCTTGTTTTGGATCATTTCCGACCCCACCATATTGATTGCACTCTTTAAATCAGCTGGATACTGCAACAAAGAAACGATGAATGAAAACTCTATCGGGTCGATAGACGTATTCTGAGGAGCTTTTACAGAAGGAGTCGGTGCGGCTGCGGGACTGCGAAACGGCGTTTTAGAACGTTTTTTTGCGGTTTCAAGCTCTTCCCAAAGAATCGTTTCTGAAACACTCATCTCTTTTGCTAAATATGTCACCCAATGATCTTGCATCACCCTATCAGGAATACGGCCGATGAATGAGAGGATTTTATGCACTGATTGAGTTTTTCTATATGAATCTTCAAGAACTTTATTGAGTATTTCGTGTTGAGTCAAAAAATGAATAAATGGCATAGCATGCTGAATTGAAGCTTTCCACGCCTCTGGATCCTTACGGATACACTCATCGGGGTCCTTATATAACGGCTTTCCATTATCTCCTTGGGGAAGTTGAACAATTCGAGCATCAATTCCCTCCTGCAAAGCAACATCAATTCCTCTTTCGGTAGCTTGTATACCTGCTGTATCCGCATCAAAGCAAAAAAGAAACTGCTGAGTAAATCTTTTGATCAGCTTAACTTGCTCACTTGTCAGCGCTGTACCACAACTGGCTACGACATTACGCACCCCTCCTTGGACTAACGCGATGACATCCATATACCCTTCGACTATAATGACTTGATTCGTTTCACGAATCGCATGACGTGCATGATCAAGATTAAATACGATTCTACTTTTATCATATAAAGATGTCTGTGGAGAGTTGAGATACTTTGGTGCATTTGGTTGATCCTGCAAAATACGCCCACCAAATCCTACGATGTGGCCATGTATATCACGAATAGGAATCATGATGCGTCCACGAAAACGGTCCATCGCCCTCCCCTGCTCTTTTACCATCGCAAGTCCCGCTTCAACTATTTCAGGAGTAGTATATTTTTTTGAAATTAAAAATTGATAAAGTCGATCAAAATCTTCCAATGCATATCCGAAAGAAAACTCATCTTGCAACATTTGGGAAATATCTCTGCCTTTTAAATACTCGCGAGCGGTCTGAGCTTGTGGTGCGCGAACAAGCGCTTGTGTGAAAAATCCGGCTGCAAGTTCGACAAGATCGTAGAGACGTTCTTTCTTGTCGCGAGGCTCTCGCGATGCCATTCTTTCGAGAATAACACCGGCTCTTTGCGCTAATATCTGTAGTGCTTCTTTAAACTCAACCCCTTCAATTTTTGTAAAAAATGTAAAAAGATCACCTCCTTCTCCACATCCAAAACAATGCCAGATTTGCTTTGGAGAACTCACCATGAATGACGCATTTTTTTCTTTATGAAAAGGACACGGTGCTTTGAAATTGCTCCCAGCCTGTTTGAGCACAACATATTCTTTGACTAGCTCAACAATATCGATCCTCTCTTTTATTTGTTGGATGGGATCGTTCATAGGAAATATTTACAGACCAAATAACATTGCACGCAATCCCTCCTCGACTCGTTCCGTATCCCACGCGGGTTCCCAGACTACGTTCACCACAACTTCTTTCACATCATCCATAAGCATCATTACCTCTTTTACTTGATCGACTAACTCCGCTCCCGCTGGACATCCCATACTCGTAAATGTCATATCTACCGTAACAATTCCGTTTTCTATTTCAACATTATATATGAGCCCGAGATCGACAATACCAATTCCGATTTCCGGATCTTCAATGGTATTGAGAAGATGCCACTCGTCGCCGGTGCGTTCTGAGGCAGGCACAACACGCTCTGCGACTGTTTTATGCTGATCCATAAATGTGTTCAGTATTAAATATGTGGTTCAAATGCTCGAATGAGTGCCTCCTGTCCCAAAAGTGCACACTTTATGCGCGAAGGACTTAAATCTACCCCAAGCATACCTTGAATATCTTCCTGTTTCATCAACTCAAGGTCTTTTTTCTCTTTTCCTTGTGCTATATCAGTAAGCATTGACATGGACGCGGTACTAATGGCGCATCCTTTACTTTCAAATCGGACTTCCTGTATCCTACCACATTCATCAATTCTTGCATCGAGCGTGATAGCATCTCCACATATGGGATTGTAAACTGTCGCCGTATTAGTTGCACCAACAAGCCGTCCATGATTATGTGGATGCTTGTAGTGGTCTAGTATTATTTCTGAATAGATATCCATATTTATAAAAATTTCTTCTTTACTTCATCAAGAGCCGATACAAGAGCGTCAATGTCATCTTTTGTATTATATACTCCGATGCTCATACGAGCAGTAGCCGACACCCTCAGGTGTTGATGAAGCGGCTGTGCACAATGATGCCCCGCGCGAATCGCTATGTTCTTGTTGTTAACAATACTCGCAATATCATGCGGATGTACCCCTTCAATATTAAAAGCCAAAATCCCCGATCCGCCAGAGGGGTGAAATAAGGTAAGCCCTTCAATTCCTTGAAGCGCAGTATGCGCACAAGCAGTCAAACTGCGCTCATGTTCAATAATGGAATCAATGCTGAAATCCTTTAAAAATTGTATTGACGCTCCCAAACCAATCACTTCCGCAATCGGAGGTGTCCCCCCTTCAAACCGTGTGGGCACGTCTTTATATGTGATTTCATCTTCACTTACTCTTACCACCATACCACCTCCATACAACAGTGGATTCATGTTCTCCAATAATTCACGTTTGCCATACAATGCACCAACGCCCGTTGGTCCATACATCTTATGCCCAGAAAACGCAAAAAAATCCACATCCCATTTTTGTAAGTCGCATACTTGATGAGCTACTGCCTGAGCTCCATCAACCAAAACCTTTGCGCCATATTTATGAGCTTGTTCAACAATGAATGATATATCATTTACTGTACCCGTCACATTCGAAATTGCACCAACACACACTAATTTCACCTTCTCTGAAAGCATCGCTTTATAGCTTTCCAGATCCAGATGCAGGTCATCCAATAGGGGGATGACTCGCAAAGTAGCTCCAGTATTCTTACATACCTCATACCATGGAACAAAATTGGCATGGTGTTCAAGTGCGCTCACCAGTACTTCATCTCCGGGTTTTAGAAATTTTTCTGCGTATCCTCGGGCAACAAGGTTTATAGACTCAGTCGTTCCCCGTGTAAAAATAATCTGCGATGAATCACTCACCCCAAGAAAATCGGCAACCAAAGTACGTACGTTTTCATACGCCGCACTCGCTTGTTCTGAGATGCCATAAATACCTCGATGAATGTTCGCGCGGTATGAAGTATAATAATCGTCCATTGCGGACGACACACAGTGCGGAGTTTGCGTCGTAGCAGCATTATCCAGATATACTAAATCGGGATGTCTTTCAAATAAAGGAAATTGTTTTTTAATATTGTTCATCATATTATGCGTGCGCCATAAATGTGTTTACGGATTCGGTTATAGAGGTTATATCAGTATCTGCCGCGATCGTCTGTAAGTCTTTAGAAACAAATCCTTTAGCCATTTCGCTAATCATTGCTCCTTTGTCAATTCCACGGGCCTGTCCATACCACAACGCCTGATCATCAAAATACCCAATAGATACTTCATGTTTTGCTTGGACACCATCTGCTTTAATTTCAAGGGAAGGAATTGTTCGTGTCTGCGCATCTGCCGATAAATGTATGGCGTGATGAGAAAAATGCATAGTACTTTCATCTGCACCTTCCATACATTGCAAAATACCGTTTATCATAACTCTTGCGCGATTGCGTGCGATACTACGAACCCTCACACTCGAGGATGTCTGAGGTGCGCGAGCAATAATATTAATATTCAAAGGGATAACAATCTCATCCGCAAGAATGATGATTACACAATCAAGTGTTGCGCGGACTCCATCGAGTGAATATGTTAAGTCTGTTTCTTCTATCCCTTGATTCAGTAGGATCACGTGTTGTAACGACTCACCTTCACCAAGATTGACGAAAGGTGTCATGATACTGTTCCATTGAATATTTTGGGTAGCGTTATCCATATCTAAGCAGTAAATCCTTCCATTTCTATTTCGATAAGACGATGCAGCTCAAGAGCGTATTCCATAGGAAGACGTTTTGCAATCGGATAGGCAAAACCATTAACGAGTAAGGAGGCCGCCTCATCGTTAGAGAGACCTCGACTCATCAGATAAAATAACTGGTCTTGCCGAATATTAGACACTGATGCTTCATGGGCAATACTTGCGGTCTGTTCTTGGATATCCATCGTTGGATATGTATCAGATCGCGAAGAAGGATCGACAAGAAGAGCATCACACACTACACGGCTTTTTACATTCTTTGCACCTTTTACTACTTTTACTAAACCACGATAGGATGAGCGGCCACCTTGTTTGCTGATTGAACGCGCCATGATAGTTGAGCTGGTATTGGGCGCCAAGTGAATTGCTTTTGCTCCTGCATCTTGGTGTTGGCCTTTTCCGGCAAGAGCCAAGGAATACATTTCTCCTTTTGCGCCTGATTCTTTTAATACAACCGACGGATATTTCATAGTCGCTTTTGAACCGAGATTACAATCAAGCCAACACATCTCACCATTGCCATATACAAGAGCACGCTTAGTAACAAGATTGTATACATTGTTCGACCAATTCTGGATCGTCGTATACTGCACTTTTGCCCCTCGTTTTACAACAACTTCAACAACTGCGGAATGGAGGGAATCACTAGAATAAGTAGGTGCGGTGCATCCTTCGATATAATGAACACTACTCCCTTCATCAGCAATAATAAGAGTACGTTCAAACTGACCCATGCGCTCTGCGTTTATGCGAAAATAGGCTTGCAATGGCAGTGTCACCTGCACCCCCTTTGGTATATATATAAATGACCCTCCCGACCACACAGCAGAATTCAATGCGGAAAATTTATTATCCGCTGATGGTATGACTGTACCAAAATATTCTTTAAACATCTGGGGGTATTTTTGCAATGCAATGTCAGTCGATTCAAAAATTACTCCCTGAGCTTTAAGATCTTCATGCAAAGAATGGTATACGACCTCTGATTCAAATTGTGCGCCAGTACCCGCCAAAAACGATCGTTCGGCTTGAGGAATACCTAACTTTTCAAAGGTATCTTTGATTTCGACCGGCACATCCTCCCATTTTTGAGTTCCCCCCTCCTTTGGTTCAATATAGTAGTGAATACGATCAAAATCTATAGAAGAAAGATCAGCCCCCCATGCGGGCATTTGTTTTGAATAAAATATTTCAAGGGCCTTGAGTCTAAATTCAAGCATCCATTCAGGCTCTTTTTTTCGTCCTGAGATATCATGAACAACTTTTGTAGACAGGCCTTCAGGCAACTCATATGCATTATCGGTCTGCGTACGAAACCCGTATTCGTATTCACTGCGAATCGAGCTAGCTTTTTGACGTGCCGTATCGAGTGGATTCATAATTATAACGCCATTGATTCATAACCGCTCGCGAGAATTTCTTTCGCCAGTTCTTTATTCCCTGTTTTCACAATACATCCTTTACTCATTACATGTACTGCGGTAGGTTCGAGTTTATCAAGCAAAGCACCTTGGTGTGTAACTAAAAGGATACCACAATTGGATGTCGCGCGTAGCTCATTAAGCACGTCAGCGATCACTGTAAGAGCATCGACATCAACACCGGAATCAATTTCATCCAAAAGTGCAAAATGTGGCTGCAAGATTATCATTTGCAAAAGCTCTGATCGCTTCTTTTCTCCACCAGAAAAACCCTCATTCACACTGCGTCCAATAAACGTATTTGCAAGGCCAACTCGCCGTGATGTCGTATTCATTGTCTTAACAAATTCTGCGGGGCTTATTGGCTTGGCATCGGAATCCCGAACCTGTAACTGAGCGTTTTTTGCCAAACGAACAAAATTTCCCAATGTTACTCCGGCAATGTCAGGAGGATACTGGAACGCAAGAAACAACCCCTTACGTGCTCGATCTTCTGTGGGTGACGTAGTAATATCATCATCTCCAAGCACAATAGAACCATCCGTAACTACGGTAAGTGGATTTCCCATGATGGCATTCAGTAGAGTACTTTTTCCCGAACCATTTGGCCCCATGAGGACATGTAGCTCTCCGCGAGGAATGACGAGGTCAACGCCATTCACAATCGAAGTCTTATCTACTGACACCGAAAGGTTTTTAAGAACAAGGGTGTCCATACGCAAAAATTATTTTGTCGTAATAAAGTGATCAAGTGTTTTTTCTTCAAGAACTTGTTTGATTTCGTCATTGATACGGCGCATAGCGGTACGCATGTCGCACACACTCGAACGAGGACATTGGTGTTTGTCGTCGTCACGTGCGCAGTCAGTAATCGCTACCGGACCCTCGAGTGCCTCGATAATCGCTTTCACAGAGATATCTTTGGCGCTTCGGGTAAGACGATAACCTCCTGACTTTCCACGAACTGATTCAAGGAGTCCTCCTTGTCGCAATTGACGTGCTACTTGTTGTAAAAACGCAAAAGATAAGTTGCTTCCATCAGCAACGTCATGCAACGAAACCGGTTCTTCAGAACCGTGAGAAGCAATAGCTGCTAATAGAAACATACCGTAATCAACCTTTTGGGTTATATGGAGTGTACCGTGTCTTTTTTCAGAGGAAGAGATCTCCTCGCCTAATATTGTTTTATTCATAATAATCACACTAAAAGAGTATACATAAAATACTGAAGGACTATATCATACTATGATTATCATGTCAAGGGTCAAAAATCACCCCCTTGTCTCCATCAATACTCCCTATCAAACAGCATCTTAAACAAGAAGATGGGATTGGATATGCTTTTTATACCAAAGAGCGCTTGCCTTCCAAATTCGTTTCCCCGTAACATAGTCGATGTACAATAAACCGAACCGCGCAGTATACCCATGTTGCCATTCAAAGTTATCCATCAATGACCACACATAGTACCCACGAACATCGCACCCCGTATCTTTCGCATGCATGACCATGCCGATATGATTTTCTAGATACTTAATGCGTTCTTGGTCATTTATCATGTTGCCTGATATCACATCGTCGTATGCAGCGCCGTTTTCAGTAACGTATACTGGGATATTTCCATATTCATCTTTCATTCGAATCAACAAATCATACAGTCCTTGGGGGTATACTTCCCATCCCAGTGATGTAAATACTCCATCTTGTTTACGCACATGCTCCACCCCAAGGTCCGACCAAGAAGAAGATCTAACGCGGTTAGGCATATAATAATTGATTCCCAAAAAATCGATCGGCTCCGCAATCATTTCCAGATCTCCTTCTGTGATGTCGGGGGCAACACCTTGTTTTGTATATTCATTCAATAACCGTGAAGGATAGCCTTTGCCTATAAGCGGATCCAGAAACCAACGATTGAGAAATTCATCCTGTATTGTCATAGCAGATTCATCAACGGAATTATTTGTTGCTGCATAGACCGGACTCAGATTCAGTGAGATACCTATATCACCTTTCAAATCCATATCTCGAAACAATCGAACTGCTCGCCCGTGTGAAACCAACAAGTTGTGAATCACTTGAACCGCTTCTTTTTTGTTGTTATGACCTGGTGCATGATCGCCATATAAGTGCCCCAAATATCCATACACCCACGGCTCATTGTGTGTTATCCAAAGAGGTACTACATCGCCCAATTGCTTGAAGATAACTTCGGTATATTCCAAAAAATACTTAGCGCATTGTTTATTCGCCCATCCTCCTTCACCCTGCATCCATTGGGGTAAATCCCAGTGAAATAATGTTGCCATCGGTTTTATATCTGCCCGCAATAATTCTTCAACAAGCCGTCTATAAAAATCTAGTCCTTTCTGGTTTATTACGCCACACGAAGGAATAATGCGAGGCCATGAAATCGAAAACCGATATGATGTGATGCCAAGGTTTTTCATTTGCGCTACATCTTCTTTGAATCGATTATAATGATCACACGCAATGTCTCCACTTGAATCATCTTTGACGCTTCCTTGTATTCTTGAAAAAGTATCCCAAATCGAAGGTGATCGGCCATCGATATTATAAGCCCCTTCAATTTGATACGCTGACGTCGCTGCTCCCCATAAAAAGTTATTGCTATTCATATTAAATACGTTTTTTACCAAGATTCATGTAGTATTCCCTTTTCTCAGGAGAAAAATGCTCCAGCGAATACCGCAACATCGTACGTGGCATTGTCGCAGCATAGAGATTTAAAAACAACTCTTCTTTTTCCTTGCCACACCTCTTCCCTACTTCGCGAAGCATCCAACCAACCGCTTTCTGAATAAGATCATGGGTATCATCTTTTAAAATCGTTGCGATCTCAAGAGCGAGAGTTGCATCACCTTGTTTTATATAATGGTATGTTGCCACTATTGCAATCCGTCTCCTCCACAAATCCTTTGATCGTGCAAATGTAAAAAGAATATCCGTCCCGTGATCTTTAGAGTATGCTCCTAAAATTTTATCAGCACTCGAATCAACGAGGTCCCAGTTGTTTACCCACTTGATATGTTTAAGATAGAGAGAGGCTATGTGCTTTTTTATTTCATCATTTCCTTTTTGAAATCTGGTAACGAGAATTAAGAGCGACAAAAGTCGTTCCTCATGAATGGGCGATTGTAATAGATCAATTACGTCTTTTTCTGACAATGTACTGCATTTGAGCGCAACCTTACGCACTTGTGGTACGGTCACTCCGATGAATTGATCACCGTATCCATACTCTCCTTGTTTTGTTTTAAAAAAACGAGGAAAAAATGAGGCCTTTTGAGTGTCGGCATATGACCACAATTCATGGCGAACTATTTTAAGAGAGTCGGACATAGAGAGTAAGTGAGTTGCCCTAAGAATACCGTCTTGACGATCAACTGGCAATGCCGTACGATCATCTCGACGATTAGACCGATTATAGTACATTTACAACGAGATATAATGTGCTGAAAATGATTATGATAAAGCCTACATAAGGCATAGGAGGAAAGGATGGAGTTAAATATTACTGTTGCGATAAGCGACAACGGTGTTATTGGAAAAAACGGCAACGATCTATGGAACATGCCTGCTCATCTTGAACGCTCTGGGCAACTAACAAAAAAGGCGGATCGGATTGTGATAGGAAGAGCAACACACGACTTCAAAGTTGCTCGACTACGCAAGCAAATACCAAAAAGAGAAACGATTGTGATTACCGGCAATCGTAACTACATTGCAAGGACTGGATATAAAGTTGCGCATTCGTTTGAAGATGCAATCAATTCAATAAACAATTCGGAACAAGTCTTTGTTATTGGAGGCGCGGAGATGTACCGATTAGCAATGCCTTACGCAGACAGGATCTACGTTACTCGTCTCCATACAGAGATTGACAGCGATATTCTGTTTCCGGAAATTTCCAGCAGTGAATGGAAAATAGTATCGAAGGCAAGCAGTTACCGAAACAATTTAAATCCGTATGACTATTCATTTGAAGTGCATGAGAGAAGAGAACTGCGAAAAAACATAATGACCAACAAAGGCTCCACTAAGTTCACCAACCCCAATGCATCACACAATCCAAAACTAAGGTCATTATTGGAAGGCTATCAAAAAAATGGTATCTGCCCATTTTGCCCGGAACATTTATTGCCGGACCACACTAGGGAGATATTAAAAACTGGACATTATTGGCTCATCACTCACAATGCCTGGCCACTGCCGCACACCAAACATCATTTCTTACTGATCTTACACAAACGCCATGTAGATGACATAGGTGATCTTACTCCTGAAGAATGGTCAGAATTGTTAGATCACTATCGATATTTGAAAGCAAAATTTCAAATACAGGGTTGCGGATTTTTTATTCAATCTGGTGATATTACAAAAAATAAATCATCCATAGCTCATACTCATGTAGAAATTGCAGAATCTGACAATTGCGATGAACATGAAGAAGTTCATGTAACCTTGGGTTAATCCCGACCCCTTGAAACGACAATGTTTCAAGGGGATTATTTTTTTAGACAAAAAAAGGATATATTCTTGACGGCACTGTAGCAATCCCGTACGATAGCAGCGGCCAAAGAGCCGATTATTGTCATTTGACAAGTTAATATCAAGAAAGGGGTAGAAATGATAAAAGTGTCTGTCTGTATGGATCGTAATGGGGTAATCGGAAACAAGAGTACCATACCTTGGATGAAAGAATTGCCCAATGACATGAAGAAATTTATTAGGCTCACGAAGGGAGCAATAATAATAGTTGGACGCAAGACTCTTGAAGAGTGTATTAAAGAACCACTTAAAGGAAGAACAAACATAGTGGTGAGCAGAACACTCAATCTCTATATCAAAGATTGTGCGATCGCCCACTCTGTTGAAGCGGCAATTGCCTATGCGACCAGTATTAGTCTTACAAAAGACAACATCTGGATTATCGGTGGTTCAGAGATATATCGCCAGACATTGGATTTGGCTGACGAACTTTACTTAACCGTAATCGACCACGAATTTGAAGGAGACAGTTATTTCCCAAGATGGTCAACAAGTGAATGGGAATTAACGTCGATTGAAGAATTTTCTGCCGATGAGAAAAACGTATATGCTCATCGGTTCGAAATTTGGAGAAGAAAGAATAATAACTAAAAAAGGAGAGTAAAAAATGAATAATTTAATGGAAGTCGTTCAGCCTATCATTTATAGGCCAGACGAATTCAGAGAAAAAGAACTGCAATATCCACGCCTCATACGTGATATTTACTTCGAAGGTGAAAGAAGGTTCGCACAATGGCAAAAAACAGAATCCGGTGAACCAGAGGAATTCAGATACCTTACAGGACAATTGATGGACTTTGATTTAAGTAATGGTGTACCTTTTACAACTCTGAGAGATTTAAAAGGTGCCGTTGAATCGGCGATCAATGAACTTAGGGCATTTCTTGGGGGTGCAGTTACTATCGAAGAATATGAAAGTTACGGCGCAAATCCGAACTGGTGGAAAGCTTCGCTCACTGCTGAAAAATGCGCAGTGTTTGGCCTAAAAGAGGGAGAATTCGGTAAAGGTGGTTATGGTTCTGCGCTCACACAGAGGATAAAAAATGGAAAAGTTTTTAATCAAGTTAAAGTTTTACTTCAACAGATGAAAGATTTTCCTAATGCCACAACACACCTTCTTGTTACGTGGTATCCAGAGTATGACCTTGGTACAAAAGAAGAACCACGTGAAGTCGCGACAGCTCCATGTCATGGTACAACAGTTTATTTTGATATCAACATGGAAACAGGCACTTTAGCGGTAATTCACGTTCAGCGTGCAGCTGATGGACCAGTAGGATTGGTGTTCAATATCCTCCAATATATAGTTTTGGGAATGATGATAGCGCATCTTCTAGGATTAACCTTTACAAGATACAAGCATTTCATACTCAATGCACATATCTATGGAGTACAGTTCGAAGCAGTAAAAAAAATACTTGAACGCGCACCGCGTGTTCCGCCAGTATTGATATTAAAAAGAAGGGTTACGGATATTTCAGATTTTCGTGCTAACGATTTTGAACTACAGAAATATAATCCGTGGCCTGCACTTTTTATTAAAACACCATTTTAGTAGAGAAGGAGGAAGAGGAAATGATAAACGCAGACACACGACTCGTATATCCAGAGAACGCTAAGAGTGAAGCATATCGCACTTATCTTGAGGAAATCGAAGCAGCGAAGGAATGTCCCTTTTGTGAAGCATACCTAATGAAATGGAAAAAAATCCCACCCATCAAGACAGGAAAATATTGGCTTGTTGTTCCTTTGGACTTTCCACATGAAAACGCTGATGTTCATTTTATGTTTATAGCGAAAAAGCACGTCACCGACATAGACGAGTTACCCACTAAAGCAGAAAATGAACTATTCAGATTGAGACGATGGTTGAAAAAAAAGTACAAACTAAAATACGGCACGATCCTAATGCGTTCGGGTGGACCCGAAACAGGCCAAACCGTAACTCATCTTCATGCTCAATTGGTCAAAGCAAAAAAAGGTGTAATAGTTCTCACTAGAATATAAACTAAATTTCACTTTTGAAGCGGGACGTAGATAATCTCTACACCCGCTTCTTTTAATATAGCTTCCGAATCCAATGCCGAGTATCCTTGGGTATAATAAACA
>JAHFJA010000022.1 GCA_023246095.1 bacterium
GGTTGATTTAGCCGAAAAAATCTTGACTATCTTAACAGATGATATACTGGCAGTGGAAATGGGAAAAAAGAGCAAAGCGTTGGTTGACGAGAAGTATAGTTATTCGGTAGTATCAAAACGACTGGGAGACATTGTCGCACATCTATGAAAATTTTGGTCATTAATAGTTTGTACCCCCCTTATCACCGTGGCGGGGCTGAAGTAGTAGTACAGACTCTGACAAATTCCCTTAAAAAGGAACATGAAATGCATGTTTTGACCCTTCAGCCATGGAAGGGTTTTTCGTCTATGAGAACATCATCTCAGATTGAAGATAGCGTCACGGTGCATCGTTTTTTTTCTTTAAATATTTTTTCATTCATTAACATTGAGCGTCATTCTTTTTCTATTCGATTGATATGGCATATACTCGATGCAATAAATATTCATAGTTATTTTGTAACTCGTGATTTGATACGTCGAATAAAACCGGACCTCGTTCTTAGTCACAATGTCAAAGGGATAGGTTATACCATATTAAGGGCTATTCAATGCAGCAATGTGCGTACTATCCATACTGTGCACGATGTTCAGATGATTGAACCGAGTGGATTAATAATGTGGGGGAACGATCAAGTGCTAAATAAACCTTCGTTAATACAATGGCTTACTATTGTGGGTTCACGGTGGCTTGCAGGATCCCCGAAAAAGGTTATTTTTCCGTCACGATTTTTGAAAGAATTGTATGGTAAGTACGGCTTTTTTAAACAATCGGAAAAAGTTATTTTCCCCAACCCTGTTGCAGATGATTTTCTGATAACATCAGAAAAAGTGAAACAGTTACATGCGCCGTGTCATTTCTTGATTCTTGGTCAGGTGGGGGAACATAAAGGTATCCGTGTCGCTATTGAAGCGTTACAAATGGCACCTAATCTCGCATGTAGACTGTCCATTGTCGGTGATGGTGCGTTGGTTAATTATGTTAAAGAGCAAACAAAAAAAGATCCTCGTATTGAATATCTTGGAAGATTAGATCGAGATCAGGTGAGGAAAACACTAAGTGAGACGGATTATGTCATCGTGCCGTCCTTGTGTTATGAAAATTCCCCTATGGCGATATATGAAAGCATGGCAATGGGGACACCGGTTATTGCTGCACGTATTGGAGGGGTTGCAGAGTTGGTAGATGATGGGGTTAATGGATATATTGTAACGCCAGGGAGTATTCAAGAACTTGCAGATGCATTGCAAAAAGCTGCAAATAATAGTATTGAGTACACCAACTTATCAAAAGCGGCAAGAAAAAAAGTGGAGGCGTCTGCGGTATCCGTATATAGAGAAAAATTGTTGACGAATAAAACCTAGTAAGACTTGTTTTTTTTAAACACAAAGATCGTATCTTCGCTGTTGCTCTCATGAATGACATACTCTGAGGTCGCCACACTTCGAAGTTTATTGTTTGTTCCCTCATATTGTGGCTCGTAATGGTTGACCACTAGGTAGAATAAATCGATGTCATAAGTACTCATAATATTGCTTATTTTTTCTTGAGTTGGATTTGATAGCATTTCACGATAATCAGCATACAGCGGTGAGCTTGTGGGGGTAGGATAATAAAAAATGTCCTGTATTTGACCATCGATTTTACCGCGAAAATATTGTTTGAATCCATACTCCTGGATTGCTGCTGCTGCCACTACTTGACTGGCAAGAACTACATGACTCACATCGCCCGCGTTCTTTTCGATCCATTTCACGGTTTCAATATTTGAAGTCGAAACAGTGTATCCATGGTATGCATTGTATGCGTCACGTTTTGGGTATGAGGTATAGAGATTTGCTGTTATGATCCCTGCAAATATAACGATACTGGCGATTTTTATTCCTGGATAGTTTTTTGAAGTGAGAAAAAGTCGTCTCAAAAGGCTGTATAAAACAATAACACCAAAGGGTAGCAATACGATCGTGCTTGCATCATATAATCTCTGGGCAAAGATTCCCTGCTCGTAGGTGATAATTGAATTGAATTGAATAAAACCTTTGATCAGTATGAAATTGGTAAAAATCGCAAGCCAGCATAGCCATAATGTACTGAATGCTTTGCGGTACATTCGGTGAGTGTTCCAGTAATACGCGGTAACACTTAATGCAATAACTATGAGCAATAAACCGAAAATATGGGGGAAGAAGTACGCCATATCTTGCCATGCATTGAAGCGCGAAACGTAGGAAAAAATGAGCGATTCAATGTTTTCAAAAAAAGAAGGTATGTCGGCTGGCGGGCTCACTGCGATACTGAGCTGTTTTGAAAAATAACTGTTAAGAAAGAAGGCAAACGGTACAAGGATACTCATAGTTGCGACGACGAATATTGAAGTAATCGTCTTTGATGTTTTACGATGAATACGTGGCATCAACTCGTATATCATCGTCGCTATTCCGGTTACGATCAGTGTAGGTATACCTCCGAGCGGATGTACAAAAATTGAAGCAATGGTTACACAGTATGCAATAACGAGCAGTGCCTTTAATTGTTTTTGAATGTACAGCAATATCAAAAGGAGAGTTACGACAAACAAGAGGAACGATAACGACCAAGGGGTAGTATTGATTATTGAAGTGAAAGGAATAATAAATATGAGAGCAGCCAACGTCATTGTCATGGATCGTTCACTGATCAGGCGTTGAATACTAAGAACTGTTAAGGGAATAACACTGAAGACGGCTAGGATGGGAACTAGCCAAGTATCAATATAAAAAATTGGAATTGATAATAATTTACTCAAAAATACTACGACGACGTATTGACCGATGTAGTAAAGCGTCTTGGGGCTAACGACACCGTACTGATCAATAATGGTTTCCGCGGCTCTGTGAAGAAAGGGGTCAAACCCATATCCAAGCGGGAAAATAATTCCGAGCACACTCAATGTACATATGCCATGGATGATAAGAAGCAATAAGTATATCGAGGTTTTTGTTTTTTGAAGATATCCAATTGCCAAAAGCAAAAAAGATGCAACCCCGTAGGAGATAAAAAATATCCCATTAATTCTATCCCATGGACCCAGTGTTGCATCAATAGTGCGGCCTTGTAGAAGAAGAAACATGCATATACAAATAATAAGAAGATAAAGAAGTGAAAAGACAATGGTTGGCAGTTTATGTTTATTATAGGGATTTAATGTATTGGCAAGGGAGCGGGTTGGTAAATAGGTCACTTGCTTGGTTGGCAGTGGCCAGATACTTGCTATAATTGAGATAATAGAAAGGGCGGCTATGATGACTATAATTGCTTCTATATCAAACCGGTAGAGCCAGTATAGAGGAGTGCCGATTATGATAACTATAATAGCACTGACAAGCGGTGCCAGCAGTAGTGAGGTTATTCGATCAAAACGAACCCATCGCCACCAGATAAGATACCCTGAAGTCAATGAGAGAGTTGTAAACAATATCCGTATCGTCCATACAGTTGTGTTTCCATCGATCATATGGCACCATCGTAGCGAATTCTGCCCACTTTTTCAAGCCTATGAAGTTTCCATCGTTTCGTAGTACAGAATATATTCACGCGCACCATATTTATCCCAGTGATCGGATTATCGCGGCGTTGGTGTTGCCTTTTCTCCCTTCCACAGTGACACCGAACCATATCACTATGGTGCGTTTCATTGCGACCCCCTTCGTTTTGCTATTACTATCATTGCAGTATTATGCGTGGGGTGTTCCTTTATTTCTCTTGGTGGCCCTCACGGATGCAGTTGATGGAGCACTTGCTCGTACGAGGCACCATATTACTGATTGGGGAAGGATGTTTGATCCGTTGGCTGATAAACTCCTTATTATTCCCACCGTATTGGTGCTCTCTATCAACTTTCTTGATCACTATCTCGCCTTTATTGTAGTTGGTGTAGAACTTTTGATCATCGTTGCGGCACTCGCATGGCGGAAAGAGGGGAGGATTGTTCAGGCAAACTGGTGGGGAAAGATAAAAATGTTGTTGGAAGTAACAGCTGTTATGGCGTTACTCTTCACTGCATGGCTGGGCTGGCCGCTAGTACCGTTTGCATCATATCTCTTTATTACAAGTATATTCTTTGCGGTTATGAGTTTGATACGGTTTGGGGCTTGACAAATATTGAAATTTATGCTAAAAGACAGCTATCGTTTCTTTGAAAACGTTATATCAGAAATCTCAGAAGGAGAACGTTCATGAAAAAATTACTGGTTTTAATGTATTTTACTTTAGTAGGTTGCCAAAATACACCTATTTCCACAATACCTGTTGCTCCTGTTAATCATGCGGCTTTGGCTGTATCTTCTCAGGAAAAAGAAACCTTAAGTTATAGTAACTGGAAACAGCTAGGTGATCTCGTAAATAAAAACTTTGTTTCTGAAATGATAAAGAAAGGTGCAGCTGTGGTTCAAGAATCACATGATTCGCCTATTGGTGGTACCCTAACAAAAGGTGATTATCAAGTTGCCTTTTGGTTCAAAGATGGATTTACCTATGAATTCATGACAGATCCAGGTTTACCAAATTCAGATGAATCAAAAAAGGTCTTTGAAACAGCTTTTGAAGAATCTGTTAAAGAGTTGCACTTCTCAAGTACTCCTCTTCAAAAGGATTATTTCCCTCCTTCCAAAGAGGCAGGTGCTCCTCCATTTTCTGTGTCAAGCTACACTGTGGTTAACACAGACCCATTTACGTTTCATATTTCTGCTCATTAATTAAAGCAGAATAAAGAGATATGTCGTGATCACGACATATCTCTTTTATATTTACAAAAAGGTCTCTTCCCGCTATGGTAGGTGGGTATATGAAACAAGCAAAAAATGTCAAAAAATGGCTTTTTGGGTTTCTGGTTGCCGTCAGTCTTGGTGGCTTTGTTGTGCTCTACAGCTATCTCTCCTGGGAAAGTGTCCAAATGCCTCTGTTAAGGTTTAGCGCTCCTGACGAACAAGCCAACTATTACTTCTCAAAGATCTTCGCCGAGAAGTCTGTTTTAAGCTATCCGGAACCCTTGTTGGAGGTGAGTCAAGATTTTGTACACACCAGAAGCATGACTGCATCCAACGGTGAAGTGAAGCCGGTAGGTTTTTTGGGGTTCTCGCTCATTTACGGAATGTTGGGGAAGATATTTGGTGTTGCGTTAATTCCATTTTTTACACCCGTACTTTCCGTTTTAAGTACTATATTTTTTTACGCTGCAATAAGAAGAATATTTAACAAAAAAATAGCGTTTATCTCGTGTGCATTATTACTAATACATCCTGCGTATTGGTATTACAGTACACGTGCGTTAATGCCAAATGTTTTATTTCTTGACCTTCTCATAATTGGATTGAGTATATTGATTATTGCATCTCCACCATCACGCACGCCTAAATATATTTCCACTATAATATATTTGAAAGGTATAACAGGAGCAACCACCATAAAAAAGAAATTTGTTACTAGAATATGGGCTTTATGGTGGAAGGCGAAATATGTATTGAGGAAGGTTTTTTGTCTCAAAATAGTACTTTTTGCATTGGGTGGTTTCTTTATAGCGCTTTCTTTAACGGTACGTTTGTCGGAGGTCCTATGGGTGTCAGTGTTGCTTTTTGTATGGGGGTTTATGTATATCCGACGCCTCACACTGTGGCGTGTAATTTTTTTTATTGGTGGATTTGCGATACCCGTTTCTGTGTTGCTTTTTTATAATTACTCGTTGTATGGAAATATTCTTTCAAGTGGCTATAAGATGATGAATACAGCTCTCTCAAATGATGCACTCACTCGGACTGTAGGCTTAGTACAACAAGGACACTTTAAAGGACTCATTGTATCAGTGAAGGATGTCATAAGGCCGTACTTACCTTTGCTTCTGCCTTTTGGTTATCGACCAGACATATTTTGGGGCAATGCAATAAATTATCTTGTTACTTTTTTCTGGTGGTTTACAATTCCAACGATCGCAGGTACTGCTCTTCTTCTTCGTAATCAGGTGATTCACATTGTGCGTCACCGTGTTCCGCATCAATTGTGGTACCTGCTCATGTGGTGCTTGGTCACGGGATGGCTCGTTGTGTTTTACGGGAGTTGGAAATTGACTGATAACATTAATGGACACGTAGCCTTAGGGGTTTCTTACGTCCGCTACTGGTTGCCCAGCTATGTCATGGCCTTGCCTTTTCTGGCAACGCTTTTTGTTTGGTTATTTGAAAAAGGAAGAAATAGTCTCTTTCGGTGGTGGTGCATAATCCTATTGATGGGTGCGATGACGGTCATGTCTCTGAACACCGTGTTTTTGGGGGGTCAAGAGAGTCTCCTAGATGCGAAGAATCAGTTGAGTGAAATGCAAGAAAAAGCGCATAAGGTGTTTGAGTATACTCCAAACGATGCGGTGATTTTTTCACAACGCTCTGATAAGATATTTTTTCCCGAGCGCCGTGTAGCAGGGAGTTTTGCAGAATTTCCTGAACGCAACCTTATTATTACCCTCATCACAAAAGCGCCCGTGTACTATTATGGGCTTTGGGATAAGGAAACAGCAAAGTATATATGCGGGAAATATTTTGAACCTTTGGGGATACGTTGGGAGTATGTAGACAGGATTGCCGATCGTGAATATCTGTATCACCTGACCGTGATTCCAAAATAATATGAAAATACTTCATTGGTTGGTGAGGATTGTGTGTGTTGTCGGTTTATTTTTGTGGTTTGTTTGGATTGTTGATCAAAACATTGCTTTTGGTGGTTATAAAGCAATCAATTATGTCTTTGGTGATCCGGGACCGGTAGTAAGCGAGCTTCAGCCAGTTTCGAGAGTGGGTGGAAAGGAACTAGGGTCTAATGGTGCCTCTTTTCAAAAAATGTTTGAGGATCCTGTATACTTTGATGTGATAACCCCTGTAACATATCAACGAACGAAGGTCTCACTTGTGTTTGCAAATCATTCTACCTTTCCCTTGCGTCTTGGTGTAAAAGGGGAAAATAGTGCTGATTTTCTGCTTTATGACACTATCCGTGATATCCAAATGGGTGAGTGGGAAACGGGACATGTGGATATCGATCTTTCTTCGGCAGGATGGGAGAAAGGGAAATACCGTTTCGTGATATCTGTTCCTGGGCTTGTACGGGGAAATACTGAACAATATATAGCACTTTCATCTGTTAATGTGCAGTTATATAAAGAACCGGTAACATCTGCTAATATAAAGACAGTGATGAGAAGGGTTATTAACGGATTTTTTAAGTAATATGTCTACAAGCATGAAATCACTACGAACCATTGGTAAGATTATCTCTCAGCTTTCTTATGATGTATTTTTGATAACATTAATTGGCTATATTGTGGCGCTGTCCCTGGAAAGCATGAAAGCGGGCACGGTAGTGAGGTATTTTAATCTTAACAATCTTTTTATTGCACTGGTCGTTTCAGGGGCGCTCGCTATTTTGTTGCCACATCCGGAAATGCCTTTACGAAATACAAAATGGTATTATGTGGGGCTGGTTGTAGTTTCCCTCTTTCTTGGATTTATTGTATTCCAGCTGACGGTCAGTTTGGGTGTTTGGTCATATGTGTCGGCAGCCGTTTGCACATTGATTCTGTGTTCGGCTGGTATACTTATAAAAGCTGACTCATAATTTTCAACCCACTATGGATGAGTGTTTATTTTGTAAAATTATCAACAAGCAGATTCCTGCAGAGATTGTTTATGAAAATGATGATACTCTCGCTTTTCTTGACATAAAACCGAACAACATTGGTCACACACTAGTAATCCCCAAAAAACATAGCAGAGATTTCCTTGATACAGAGCCTAATGTTATTACAGAAATGGCGCATACGGTCCACGTCATTGCACCAGCCATCCTAACCGCAGTTGGCGCCTCCAGTTTTAATATTACTGTCAATAATGGTTCGGTTGCTGGTCAGGTTATTTTTCATACACATTGGTACATCATTCCTCGATTTGAAAACGATGGATATAAAATGTGGCCGGGAAATAATTATAAAGAAGGTGAGATGAGGGAAGTTGGAGAAAAAATCCGGGCACAATTATAAAGTATGAATATAAACCGTATTCTCGTTACTGGCGGAAGCGGGTTTGTGGGGAGTCACTGTATTCGTCACATGCTTTTGAAATACCCTACCATGCAAGTGGTTAACATTGATAATCTTTCGATGGGCACAATAGGCAATCTTTTGGATCATAAGACCAATCCGCGATATCATTTTGTTCATGCAGATATGCGAGAACGTGATACCATTGATGCGATTTTGAGTGAAGGCGTTGATGCGGTGATAAATGCGGCCGAAGTGCGTCCCTCACCACTGGGACGCGATCGATCATATATTGAAGGAAACGTTGGGGTGCTATCAGTGTTATTGGATCGTATCGCGCATTACAACGCACTCGAAGGATATAAAGTTCAGCGGTTTATCCAGCTTTCAAGCCATGAGGTATACGGTAGCGCTAAAATACACGACATTTATCGATATCAACCAACAACTCGCTATGCCGTTTCAAAAGCAGCGAGCGATATGGAATGCATGGTGCGAATGAGTGATGCACATCTTCCGACTATCATTCTTCGGATGAGTGAATTGTATGGCGTGGGGCAGCACCCTGATCAAGGACTTTCTGCATTGCGAGGCCATAAACAGGAATGGCTAGATATGCGATTTCCGTATGAAACCTATGAATGGTTAGGGGTGGAAGATATTGCTAATGCAATCGATTTTCTTATTCATCGAGGAAAGGTGGGTGAAATCTATCATGCAGGAAGTGGTGAGTACGCTTCAATTCGTGATATTCAAAAAGCCATTCAGACGGGGACTGCGTTGAAATCTTCGCAACATCACGGTGATTACCCTTATGTGCGTACCGACGATTTGGAAGCATTGGGATGGAGACCGAAGATGAATTTTGAAGAATCGTTCAATTCAAATTAAAGATAGCTCAATGTGCTATAATTATATTGATTAGATTTTTAAACACTTTATTATGATGATTGAACAACCATCTCAAAAGGGGCTCACCACAAATATTGCAATAATAATTGTAGTCGCCGTGGCACTTGTTGCCGGAGGAATCTCTTATTATGCATACACTGGCCAAAAACAAGCTCAGGACGAAGAACAGTCGGCATTGACCGCAAACATAGCAAGGCCGACTCCGAAAAAACCTACTATCCTTCCTGTTGTGCCAACAACAACTCTGCCGGCAACTCCATTGGTTGTTGCATTGTCCGACCAGAATAGCTCGGGAGAGTCAGGAAGTGCAACTTTGAATGAAATTAATGGTCAGGTGCAAGTAGTCGTGAACGTGAATGGTGAATCTGCTACTGCTAACCAACCAGCACATATTCATGTTGGTGCCTGCCCTAATCCAGGTGCCCCTATTTATCCCCTGAACCCTGTCGTTGGTGGAAATTCTACGACGATCATCGCTGTGTCAATGGATGCTCTTTTGAAACAATTGCCTTTGGCAATTAACATCCACAAGTCAGATACGGAAATAAAAACATATATGGCGTGCGGAGATATAGTAAAGAGTAAAGATACATCAGCGGAAGAAGACCCTGCCGTCGCAAATCCATCGACAGGTAACATTATCACTGGTGCATTGGAAAATCTCGCAGATAAATCACTTGACGAAGCACGAGCTAAGGCTCGGGATGCAAAACGTATTTCAGAGCTTAAGCAATTTTCAGTCGAGTTGTCTATCGCTAATAGTACCAAGCCTAATGCCACGATTCCGTGTGTCGGAATGAATCCGATTATTAATAGTATTAACTGTAGTGCTATTGCGCTGGGGAATACTATCGATTGGAATCAAACAAAAGACCCAGCGGTGGGAAATGATGGTTTGGTGAAATGTGGAAATGCCACACCTACGGGAACTTCCTGTGCATACACCATCAAATCTGGTTCCACGATGAATAAATATGAAATATGTTTTGCCACGGAGCAAACAACTAATTTGGGTGTTGCTGGAGTATATAACATTAAATCTGGTGGTATCTTTAGCTCTGGCTGTAGCTTTTAAGTCAGCCACACGTAAGATTGATTGTGAGACCCCCGTTTTGGGGGTTTCATGTTCCTACTAGATTTTTTCTCAGTTCCATGCTTTAATGCGTCCTATATGCCTGTACGCACCATCAAAAAAGAGAATCCATACCCCCTCGTTGCATTGGTGGGACGGGTTAATGTGGGCAAATCAACCCTTTTTAATCGTTTAATAGAAGAAAAGAAAGCGGTGGTGTCGGAACACGCAGGAACGACTCGTGACGTTAATTATGGATTATGTACCTGGCGCGACTTTACGTTTAATGTGGCAGATTCGGGAGGATTCGTTCCCAAGCCAGCTGACGAAATTGAAAAGAAGGTATATGAGCATGCGGTGGCACTTTTGAAAAAAGCAGATCTCATCCTGTTTGTTGTCGATGGTAAAGACGGCATAACCCCTGAAGATCGCGCTTACCTTAAAGTCGTCCACAAAGCAAGCCAGGTGCCTGTTTGGCTGGTAGTCAATAAAATTGACAAAACAACTGAGCATCGCGATATCTCTGCACAAAAATGGGAAAATCTTGGTTTGGGTACTCCACGGGATATTTCGGCAACGAGCGGAAGGGGGTTAGGCGACCTTTTGGATGA
>JAHFJA010000010.1 GCA_023246095.1 bacterium
CACCCTTGATTGCCGCAAAAGCGACCTTGGCCTTGAACTGGGGAGAAAAGACTTTTCGCATAGGGAGAGAAGGTTAGTTCTCTATCTAATATACCTGTCTTAATTTTCCAGTCCAGCTTACTTCTCATCTGAATACATCAGTGTTCTCCCTATTTATGTTATACTTTGATATGAACCAATAGCGATACTAACAGGCGAACGATATATTGTCAACAACTTCTATGACAATTGCATGGGCATTGCGAACCGCACACGAAAGCCTTACTAAAAAAAAGATACCTTTAGCGCATCTCGACGCTGAACTGTTACTTGCGTATATACTTAAAAAAGACAGACCATACGTCATCGCTCACAACAAAGACACCCTCTCCTTAGCACAGTTTAATCAGTTTAAAGCACTGGTAAAAAAACGTGCAGCACGCATGCCTCTTGCGTATATTATCGGGACAAAAGAATTTTACGGACTCCCCTTTGGGGTGTCTCGAGATACGTTGATCCCCCGCCCCGATACAGAAGCGCTGATCCAACAAGTATTAGAATACCTCTCTCGCCATCCAAAAGTACGCAATCTTGTTGATGTAGGAACTGGCTCAGGATGTATCCCGCTTTCACTTGCCGCACACGCCAGCCCGAAGTTAAATATTGAAGCATTTGACATATCCTCTTCTGCACTCACTTTGTCAAAAAAAAATGCGAAAGCATTGTCATTGAACAAGCGTGTACGTTTTGCTAAACGTGACTTATTAAAAGGAGTTACGACTAAGTACGATGTGATTGTTGCCAATCTGCCTTATCTATCGAAAAAGGAATACGCATTTGCCATCAAACATTTTCCTGAAATTAAATATGAACCAAAGTCTGCCCTCCTCTCGGGCACAGATGGTCTCGACCTTATCAGGATTTTCATGGCACAAGCACCAAAAAACCTTAACAAAAAGGGCGCTATCTTCTTAGAAATCGGATATGAACAAGGCGCTGCCGTCACGGACATCGCTATACAACAACTTCCCAAAGCAAACATTTGGATTATAAAAGACGATTGCGGGCGTGATCGTATTGCCTACATTCAGACATAAACGAGATATGTATGCTGCAACAAAAAAGCTCCTGAAATAAGTTCAGGAGCTTTTCTTATACAAGTGCAATTACTTTTTGTCTTCGGCTTTATCCTCATCCTCCTTACCCTTCTTTTCGACTTCAACTGCGGTAACGTCCTCAACTGGTTTTTCATCCAATGCAGCCAACTCTTCTTCAGAAGCCGGTTCTGAAACTGAAATCAATACTTCTTCCCCGTCATCCAATGCTTCCATACCCTTTGGTAAAACAATATCCTTAACTTTAATAACATCCTCGAATGTGAGAAGGCTAGAAATATCAACGGTAATTTCGTGTACCAAATCACCAGGAAGACATCGTACTTCCAATTCTTCGATGCTTTTTACTAATGTTCCACCAAGTTCTTTGACTGCTCTTGATTCACCCACGAAGACAAGTGGAATCTCCGTCTCCAATTTTTCGGTCATGTTTACTTGATAGAAATCAACATGTTCAACAAAACCTTTGACAGGATTTCTGCTTACGTCATGAATCAAAACTTTAACTGGCGCGCTCCCTTCAATTGTAAGGTCAACGAGAGCACTTTCGCCTGCCTTTTCATACGTTTTATCAAACGCGACGACCGGAACAGACAAAAGTCTGTTTTCCACTTTGTGACCATACAAAACGGCCGGCACGAGCTTTTGTGCGCGGAGGGTAGATAACTTTTTCCCTGTAATAGTCCTTTGCTGTGCTGAAAGAGTGATTGTTTCCATAAAAAAGATGCTTATATATGTGAAAGCACTATACCGTCACATGAGAAGACTGTCAAGGTTATCCACTGTGACTGCGAATACCTTGAATTAAACCAACTGCCATCATAGAAGCAAGCAAAGAGCTTCCCCCGTAACTTATGAATGGTAGCACTAACCCTGTAACAGGCATTAAGCCGATCGTTCCGCCGATGTTAATTGCCATACCTGCTCCGAACATCAATGCCACCCCCAGACAGACAAAGAGCGCATAGTCATCCCGTGACCTTCGCATACCTTGGCTCAAACGATAGAATAATAGTACCCAAAACAGCAGTATGACCGTTATCCCTACCAGGCCCATTTCTTCTGCTAATACCGCAAACACAAAGTCTGTTTGATTTTCCGGTAAAAATTTCAAATGACTTTGTGTTCCTGAACCCAATCCTCTTCCAAAAATTTGTCCCGCTCCTACCGCAATCTGCGCTTGAATGACGTTATAACTACGCCCACTGACATCTTTACTAGGATTGACGAAGGTAAGAATTCTATCTTTTTGGTAATCTTTGAATACGAAAAACCAACAAACACCCAGCCCCACAACGATCAATACAACAAGGGTAAAAAAGTATCGTTTAGGAATACCACTTACGAGTATCATGCCCAGCCAAATCAAGAAAAGCACAACAGCGGATCCAAAGTCTGGCTGCAGGGCCACAAGACCGATAGGAATACTCGCAATGGCTGCACTGATAAAAATATGCCGAAGCTGAGTAATCTGGCGTGTGTATTTATCAAAATAAGCAGCAAGAAAAATTATCAGCGCCAATTTCACGAACTCCACTGGCTGAAAACCAAACCCCAATATATTAAACCACCCTCGCGTCCCACGTACCGTATTTCCAAAAAAAAGTACACTGATGAGCAATATACATGCGCTTAAGTATATGAGAACGCTGAAATTTCTAACAAGTCGGTAATGGATCATGCCGACACTGACGATCAGACCCATACCTATTGCAAACGTCGTAAGTTGTTTATAAAAAAAGCTAAAGTCCTGCGGATCTTTTCCCAACCCGACACTGTAAATTGCCGTTGCACCAAAAGCGAACAGGACAATAACTGCCAATAGTAATACCCAATCAAAGCGCGCAAAACGCGACAGCAACAGTGACCACATAGAAGTCAAATCTTAATCTTTCGGAGCGGGGGGAGCCGGTTCGCCTTGTGGTGTAAGGAATGTTCCTGGATCAAATATATCAATATCAGGTTCAACTGCATATCCATCCACAGGTCCGACTGGCACAAACCATCGGATATCCCCTACTCGTTTTTCCGCTGCCATCAAAGAATCAATAATCGTATAGTGGATGGCTACAACGCTGCCACCATACCGCAGGACAACCGGAAGCGCAACATGAGAAAAACTGTATCCTGTTGGATTTTCGATATTAAACGTTAATCGACTGAATGGAATTTCACTGTCGCTAGGAATGAATTGAAAATCTTTTATTGTAAGTCGCGTGCGTGCTTTAATCTCTTCAATGGTTTTCTTTGAAACTTTTGTCCAGTGAACGTCGCTTAGCACGAGCTGAATCTGCGAGCCAGATGTGACTGGTGCCCCAATATCAAGAAGATATTTCTGTTGACCAGGATATATATATCCTTTGAACGTGCGACTGTCACCGCTAAACGCATAGGTAAAGCGAGCAATATATCCGGCATTAGGATTTTGCACCAATCCATAAAGGTCAGATCGATCACCACTCGCTGTGACACCTCCAGTTTCAGTGACATGTAACTGTTCAACGAGCTGAGATGTCGCATTCAGCGAAATAAGAGGTTGCGCCATACTTCGAAGCATACGGGGGTACGATAATAGCTGAAACCCATACAGACCGACTATAAACCACAAAATTACCAGCACAAGAATGCTATCAAAAACGATAAATAGTGAGAGTCCCAGTTTGTGAGCACCCGACACGTGGGACAACATCCAATAACGCGCATGGAGCTCATCAGCAGGAATAGGATTATAGTTTGCAGGCATATGCTATAAGTATAGCATCTGATAACAAAAATGACTCCTGGATAAAACAGGGGTCATTTTTGTATAGCGGTGACGTTTACAGGAAAAACGATACAGATGAGTTGTGCATGGGAATTTGGGGGATATAAACATGATGTATTTTTTGCCCCGCTAATTCTCGCTCCTCCTTCTGTATCGCCCTTCCTGCAAGACAAGTAATCTTGCAAAAAGGTTTAAAAGTTCAAATAAAGCTTAACGTTCTTAATTGGACATATAGTCAACTAAGAACAAACCTTATTCCGATGTAAAGTTTACCATGATTCTCAGGCTTTGTCAAGGATTTAATAGGCATAAATACCCTTATATTTAGAATAATACGTAATATCTTATGACTATAAGAAAATGATATTTGTTACATATTAGGGAAATTGGCAGTACCACAGAACGAACGTAACCGATATTCATGAAATTGCCGGTTTTGGGCTTGACAAATGCCGTTTTTGTGCTATAATACGGCCGAATCAAGGAAAGAACCTTGAAAATCTATTACGATTTCAATCCCATAAGGAGGGAAAGAAAAACAAATGAACAAAAAAGGACTATTGAAACATTTCCCTTTCTTAGGGAGAGTTTTGCTTGTGCTGACGATCATTTTCCAGTTGAGTTTTACTGGATGTACCAGCGAAGTTCCAGCTGGGATTGATTTTAGCAACCCCACAGCCGCTTCATCTTATATTGATGCTAGTGGCTTTACTGAAAAACAAAAAGGCGATTTAAAAGCCTTATTACAAAAAAATCAAGCAGTCGCACCGGGAACAACAGCAAGTGATCCAGTTATCTTGCAAAAGTTGGCGGATCTTGATGCTCAAAAAAAATTGCTGGAATCACAAATTGCTGACGGAAAAAAACAGATCAGTGATTTAGACAAAAAAATCACTGATACCAAATCTGACATTTCAAATCAGATGGCCAACAACAATTCCTTGTTGATGAGCGATTATGGCGCCAAGATTACTAACGCTCAATCGAGTTTTAATAATCAACTCGCTGATCTGCTTAGACAGCAAAGAATATTGGAATCGCGTTTAGACAGTCAAGTGGCAAAACTTGCTGAACTGGACAAATTGACCAGAGACTTCATCATACAAAACAAAGATGACATGAAGCTTTTATTCGGCAACATGACTAAATTGAAAGCAAGTGGTTTGCTGAGAGATGACGATGTAAATGTCGTTAAAGACCTTCAAACAAGAATAGATGATATGAACGGTCTTTTTGCAAAAATATTCAATTCCAGCAAAACAGGTAGTGAAGTCCTTGAAGAAAACCGTCAGGTTTTGGAAAAACTGATGGTAAAAAACTTCGCCCGCTTCGTAACTGTTGACGTTACAGACCCCGCACACCCCCAGGCCTTTAGTGCTGGGAGTGCAAATTTACTTCTTAAGTCAGGTAGCAAACTGGTATTTTCTACTGCCTCCCATGTTTCGAAAGAAATTTATCTTTCACAGAGAGGTATTGGAAAACAGAAGTTTGGACTACACATTGCGCCTTTACAGATGTTATCCGTGAAAGCGATAGCGGACAGGCCTGTAACTTTTGCGTATCAGGATTCACCTGGTGCAACAAAAGTACTGGTTTCAGATAGATACCAGACGCTAGTTGATCAAGAAGCTGCATTCATTGCAGAAATTGAACGATGCGAGGCACGCATATTAGTTATTTATCAACAGGTATATAACTTAGAACAGACTTTAAGTTTTAAGGATGTACTTGGTATGCCTGCCCCATCGGCAAGCATTGATGCGGAACATGCATATTATAATATGCTTGATTTGCAAGATGCAATCAATAGATACATCACAAAAAATGGTGTATCAAAAGTTGATCAAACAATTGTTGATAATATGTCACCGCTCTTCACTGAGTTGAACGACATAGTGGATAACCATATCAATCCTGACTTCCAGGCTTTGGCCCAAATAAGTCAGGATGAGATCAGCGAAGATACTTCGTTGGTTGTCGTCGATGATCCTAATGAGCAGTTAAAAGACTTAACACCCCTATTAACTCTCAAAGACGGTCAGCTGGTTCCTCCAACGGTGACTATAAACGGGCAACCGTTTGTAGTTCCATTCACAATTGACAACTTGTTTGGAACTGGCGTATACAATGTGGGTTTAACTACAGAAATATATGCCGGTGGACTTCCTTTTGACTCAATGGATTCAGACCAACAGGATGTTAACATTGACTACAATGGTAGCGTTCTTGACTGGCTGCTCGAAACAGACATTTGGTTTGAGAGAAAGATGATTTCTAGGGTCCATCAACCCAAACCAATCGGTGCACAAAGCGGTACAAGGAAAGGAATTCCGAACTACCTTCAGGTAACGGGATCTATGGGTTCAGGATCTTCAGGTGGGTTGAATTGGACAATAGAGTCTTACAAATCCAAAGCCCTTGTGTTCGGTAATCAGCCTGTCCTCACCAAGGAAGGTAAGGTCATCCTTCGTGGTTATGACGATACACTTAGAACAACTGACGCACTTCCAGTATACATAGGATCTGATAGTACTTTTACTGAAGTTCTAACAGGAACATTTTTAAGGATCGACAGCGATGGTAAGATCAGTAATGGACCAAAAAAAATTACTAATGATCTAAAATGGATTGACCTGAAAACCATGCAAGGAATCGGAGTTAATAGCTTCGGTGTTCTTGACTGGTGGACTGGCGCAGTGCAATCTTCAAACATTGCTAACTTTGCTTTAACTGCAACTCAGTTAAGACAAAGGCTTGAAACAGCAATCGGTATAACAATACCGAACAATGTTTATAAGCAAAATTTAGTAGTTACTCTCGCTCAATAAGTGAAGTAGTAACAATACACCCACAATGACGTGGGTGTATTTTATTTTTTGTCTTTTTTTACATTGACAAGAATGGTAAAATATGCTATATTCTGATCACTGAAAATATTATAGAAACCTCTGAAAGGAGATACCATGGCCACAGTTCTTTTACCCATTAAAAAAACAATTACTGATTTTGACGTACGTATAGGAAAAAATCAAACGTATGGAAAAATTAAAAAAGGAGAATATAAAGTTGAAATGACTGAACTTGGAGGAAGTAAAAAGTATTACGAAGTATACCTGCAACTCACTGGAGAGACTCTTGGAGATCCATGGGAATGGAGAAAAGACGGAACTTCTTCCAAACTTTCGGATGAAAAAATTATTCTTCTCGCAAAACAATTATTTTTAACAGAGATATCAAAAGATAAAGATAAATAGATCAATCTATTAAAAAGCTCAACATAATATGTGTTGAGCTTTTTTTAACATACAAACAGATCCTTCTTGATCTATTCCAATACATACTCCCCTTCTTTGAATATCACCTTTCCATCCGCAATAATCTCCGTCGCACCAACAAAAACATCAATATGATAACGTGTTTTCTTGTTGTTAAACCCTGCTTTTTTATACACACCATGTTTTCCTCCCAACGAAATATGTAATCCTTTTCGTCTTTCATACGCGGTGATGTCGTTCACAATCCTCTTTTCGTCCATTGCAGGATTGAATCCCAGTCCAAATTCGCGCACCGTTACCTCTTCGTCAGCACGGATCAGGTCAAGGATTTCCATAAACTCAGCGGGCGCATCAGCCCCTGCGGTCAGTATTCCATCGGCGACCTTTACTTTAAACGGAGTAGGCTGTTTAAGTGTATGATCCATCCCCGCAAACCCAACAAGCATTGCTTCTCCATTTATCTGGTTCAAATCCTTCGATTCGGAAAATACCTCTCCAATGGGAAATGTCCCTCCCACATTGTCCATACCCGTATAGTCCCCGATGTTCAGCTTTGCCGACTCCATACCACCCTCGTATACCAGTTCCGCCCCCTCCCCTTTCACGACAATACGTTGCGCGGAATCAATAACTGATTTCAAAAAATGACCATGTTTCAAAAAATATTCTTTATCATATGCCAACGCTTCAATGTAAGTAACAAATTGATCCTCAGATATGCGCTTTAAGTGCATGTGTTCAACCGCCTTAATGCCTCTTTTAAATAGTTCAATGCGAAGGCGAAACTCATTGAGACGAAAATTTGAAGACTGAACCAGGATCACAAGATCACCAGCTGTCAAACCATCAATGCGGTTTAAAATATCAATAGGGGTTGTATCGGCAAAATTTACAAACACACCTTCTGGAAGTGCAGACTTATATGCTTCAGCAATAATCGCAGCAAGTGGCGATTCAGTATCATAAATCACCAGAGCCACTCGCGCGGACGTATGCAAGAGAGATAGCCGAAGTACATCTGCAAGATTTTTTGAAGCAAGAGAAACGAGAGGATTCATAATCGCAAAATGAAGGATAGTCCTATCACTCTAAAGCAAACGATTTGTTTGAGCAATATAGAAGATCACATAATCTTGTATTACGCGGGGTTGACAAAATGATAACTCTATACTAGAGTGAAAATAATAGCGTATGTAATTTGGCTCGAAGGAGGGCTACTAATGAAAAATAACACAGAAGGCATATTTCCCATACAAAAAAAATACCCGTGTGACCCGATTGATCTATTGATACCGGAATATACGTTAGGGGGAATATTGGGACGTATAGGTCCCGAAGAAGCGGCAGCGAGAATACTAAGGTATTCTCAAAACAGGAACGAATGGGTGGGGGTTAGCTGGCCACGGCTTTCAGAAGGAATGCAGCATGATCTACATATCATTGCTGCCCTCCGACAAGAGCACAACAAAAGAATCGAAACTCGAACCAGGAAAAAGGAATCACCTTCCGTATTTAGTAAAGTTTTAGATTTCTTTGGATTTACTATCACGGAGATCCCCCCACAACACGATTCTGCCAGGCGTCTGCCTCAAACAGCTCTCATGAATCAAGGGACACAGGTGGTGATTAACGGTATCCATGAACTCGTGGAGTTCGGTTACCTTGAAAGAGTTGTTATGTCAAAAAAAGGAGAACAAGTCTCTATATATTTTCCAACAATATTGTTGGTCAATACAATACTAAAAAAACAGCAGGCCATCGGAGCCTAATATATCACGTCATAAAATATGACAACCAAGGTCGTCCTGACAAATCAGTCGGGCGATTTTTTATTTATTTACTATCCCCCATCTATTCCCAAAAACACCGGCAGACAGTCGCCCCAGACTTGCTCGGACTGTACGGGTATGATACTATAAGTGCACAATAATACTTCTGAAATTATGGCAAAAGCAGACAAAAAAGATGAATATGGAGCGGGACAAATCAGCGTCCTTGAAGGACTCGAGGCGGTGCGTAAGCGCCCAGGTATGTATATTGGCAACACCGCTGAAACAGGTTTGCATCACTTGATTTGGGAGGTTGTCGATAACTCAATAGACGAAGCAATGGCAGGCTTCTGTAATGATATCTCCGTACAGTTGCTTCCTGATGGATGGGTAAAAGTAATTGACAATGGTCGCGGTATCCCTGTTGACATACACAAGCAGACAGGAGTATCAGCTTTAGAAACCGTACTGACAAAATTGCATGCAGGAGGTAAATTTGGCCAAGGCAGTTATAAAGTATCCGGTGGATTGCATGGAGTTGGTGTATCGGTGGTAAACGCATTATCTACCAACCTTCGCGCTGAAGTTCGCCGTGACGGCAAAACCTATGCGCAAGATTTTCAAATCGGCAAACCAGTAAAAAAACTTCAAGCGATCGGTCCGGGAAAAGGTACGGGAACCACTATCGCCTTCAAAGCTGATGGCACGATCTTTTCAACACTAGAATATGATTGGGAGACCATCATTGACCATATTCGACAGCAAGCATATTTGACGAAAGGCGTTAAAATCACTGTCAGAGATCAGCGAACAAATGATAAGGCACCCGCATACTCCTTCTATTTCGAGGGGGGTATTGCTTCATATATCAACCATCTTAACCGCAAACGTGAACCAAAACATGAGGAAATTTTTTATGTAGAAAAGCAATATGACGAAAAGGTCTACGTAGAAGTAGCTTTGCAATATGTTGAAGAATATAAAGAACACCTTTTTGCATTCACCAACAACATCCTCAACCCAGAGGGCGGTATGCACGTGCAAGGATTTCGAACTGCGCTCACTCGCACAATCAATGCCTATGCTCGCGACAAAAAGTATCTAAAGGAAAAAGAAGACAACCTTACTGGTGATGATGTTCGTGAAGGGTTAGTTTGTATCATTAGTCTCAAAATCCCCGAACCACAATTTGAAGGTCAGACTAAAGCAAAATTGGGTAACATTGAAGCGCGACCTGCTGTTGAGCAAGTGTTTGGTGAAGCCTTTGCGATATTTTTAGAGGAACACCCAAAAGACGCTGAAGCGATCATGGGAAAATGTTTGCTTGCTGCTCGCGCTCGGGTCGCAGCTCGCAGTGCTCGTGATGCCGTTCTTCGAAAAGGTGTGCTTGATGGTCTTACATTGCCAGGGAAACTTTCTGACTGCTCTTCAAAAGATCCAAAGATATCAGAAATCTATCTTGTTGAGGGAGACTCTGCAGGTGGGTCAGCAAAACAAGGACGTAATCGTGAGTTTCAAGCTATTCTCCCACTCAAAGGTAAGATTCTTAACGTCGAGCGTGCGAGACTCGATAAGATACTAGCATTTGCTGAAATCAAATCGCTTATCATTGCGTTGGGTACAAACATCGGTGAACAGTTTGATATCAACAATCTCCGTTATCATCGTGTTATCATCATGACCGACGCTGACGTCGACGGTGCTCACATTCGTACCCTCATCTTGACGCTGTTTTACCGTTACTTCCCTGACCTTATCAACGCAGGCCATATTTTCATCGCTCAACCACCTCTCTACCGTGTCCAATTTTGCAAAGATGTACGGTATGTTTTTAGTGACGAAGAGCTCCAAGCAACCAAAGATGACATGGTTGCCGCCGTAGCCAGTCGAAAAGCAGCCAAAGGAAAGAAGGGTGAAGAAGAGCCTGTAGTAATTATAGAGGAGACCGCGGAACCGCAAGATGAAACCCCTGAGGGTGAAGAAGGGGCAGAAGGCCCTGTCCAGACCGGCCCAAAGCTTTCTATTCAGCGATACAAAGGTCTTGGTGAAATGAATCCTGATCAGTTGTGGGATACCACCATGAATCCCGAAACACGCGTCATGAAGCAAGTAACTATCGAGGATGTCGAGCACGCAGATGAGGTATTTGATGTCCTAATGGGTGCGGCCGTAGAACCGCGCAAACGTTTTATCCAAATCCACGCCAAAAGTGCCAAAAACATCGATATTTAGGGCAATAGTTGGCCATCTAAAGGCTTTTGCAGGCTATTTGACTCCAATAAGTTTCGCCTGTTTGACAAATTTCACGATTTCCCTTACTATAAAGGCACATTCAAAAGCCTCTCGGGGCTTTTTAATTTAGAGTATAATAGATATATGGCAAAATTAATTAACGGTATAAAACAATATTTCATCGGTTCGTACCAAGAACTTACGTTGGTCGTATGGCCATCCCGTAAACAGGTAATCCGAGATACCACTCTTGTGGTTATATTCAGTCTTGTTGTTGCCATATTTTTAGGAGCGCTTGATCTCCTTTTTAACTTTGGTCTTGAGAAAATTCTTTCTCTTAAATAACCTATGGCAAAACAAACCTCAAACCTAGGAAAACGCTGGTACGCAATACACACCTATTCCGGATATGAAGAAAATGTGGTAAGAAACCTCAAACAGCGTATCGAATCAATGGACATGGAAGATACCATCTATAATGTCCTTATCCCAACAGAGCGGAAAATCAAAATCAAGAACGGTAAACGGAAAACCGTAGTTGAGAAGATATTTCCCGGATACGTCCTTGTTGAAATGATAGTAACCGACGATTCATGGTATGTTGTGCGTAATACGCCCAATGTCACTGGATTTATTGGTACCGGCACTGTTCCTACTCCCGTTTCTGAAGATGAAATAGAATTCCTCATGAAGCGCATGGGTGCCGAAGAGCCGAAGTATAAGATTGACGTTGCCGAAGGAACCCCCGTACAGATCACTGACGGTCCGTTCAAGGGATTTGAGGGTAAGGTGGCAGAGATTGACGAAGCGCGTGGAAAGATTAAGGTGTTAGTAACGGTATTCGGCCGTGAAACCCCTGTCGAACTTGACTTTTTACAGGTAAAGAAGACATAATAGCAACCATATGGCAAAAAAAGTAAAGGCACTCATCAAATTGGCACTCCCCGCAGGTAAAGCAACCCCTGCACCTCCTGTTGGTCCGGCACTCGGTCAGCATGGTCTTAATATCGCTGAATTTTGTCAAAAGTATAATGCTGCGACCCAAGGACGGGACGAGATTACACCAGTAGAAATTACCGTCTATGAAGACCGAACGTACTCATTTATTTTGAAGACTCCTCCGGCATCAGAGCTTATCAAAACTGCAATCGGCATCACTTCAGGATCGGCTAAACCGCAGTCAGTCAAAGTGGGTAAAATCACCAGAGCACAGCTTGAGGCAATTGCTACTCGCAAAATGGCTGATCTTAACGCAAAAACAATGGACGCAGCGGTCAATATTATCGCTGGTACCGCACGTCAAATGGGTGTTGATGTAGTAAACTAATTATTCTCTTTCGTGGGAGCCCCCTAGGGGCGATTGAACCACTACAATTATATGGTACGAATCAAAAGCAAGAAGTTTCAAGAAGGCCTCGCAAAGATTGATGAAAAGAAGCGATATCCTGCGGTAGAAGCAATCGCTCTCATTAAGTCTATTGCATTTGAAAAATTTGATGCATCTCTTGAGGTGCACATTAAAACGGGTGTTGATGCCCGTAAAGGAGATCAGCTTGTTCGCGCTTCCGTCATTTTGCCCCACGGTACCGGTAAGTCTATGCGCGTCGCAGTTTTTGCTGAAGGAGAAAAGCTTACTGAAGCAAAAGCAGCAGGGGCAGACGTCGCTGGTGATAAAGACCTTATCGAAGAAATCAAGAAAACAGGTAAGGCTGATTTTGATGTTGCTATCGCCACTCCTGACATGATGAAGAACATGGCCGCGATTGCAAAAATCCTTGGACCTCGCGGGCTCATGCCTTCCCCAAAGAACGACACAGTAACAATGAACATCAAACAGGCAGTAGAAAATGCAAAAAAAGGTAAAGTTGACTTCCGTAATGATGATTCTGCAAATATTCACCAAGCGATCGGAAAACTTTCATTTACCGACGAACAGTTGGTTGAAAACTATAAAACTTTTATTGACTCAGTAAAGCGGGCCCGTCCTTCAACCGCAAAAGGTACTTTCTTTAAAAACATCACCATGAGCTCAACTATGGGTCCTGCAGTGATGATCGTAATCGATTAAGTTATTATTCTTTAAATTCCCCTCACTATGGGATTAAAAGGCACACTAACACTCATTAAAGAAGGGTGGCATTTGTTTTACAACAATCTTGGGGTTATATGGAAGCAGTCTCAATTCTCATTTTGGATGAGCATCGTAAGTACCATAGTTCTTGCAGGGTCAATTGTAGCCTGGGCGGTTGCACATTTAGTAATTACAGCGGCAAATTCCGGTGCAACCACAGCAACCTCTTCAAGTGGTATTTCTGTGCTGAATGTAATTTTCGTATTGTTGTCACTAGCTGCGGTCGTCGCAACAATTATCTTTACAATGAGTTACTCTATTGCATTCACAAAAACTCTCGGACAGATCCAAGGAAAAGTCGATATTAATACGAAAGATAAATACAAGTTAGTACTGCCAGTTCTCGGTGTATCTCTCTTGACAGGCCTCATTGTGTGCGGTGGCTTCATACTACTTATTGTACCTGCGATAATTTTCTGGGTCTGGTTTGCATTTAGCACGTTCGCTCGCATGATTGATGAAAAAAAAGGACTTGAAGCGTTACGTTACAGCCGTTCTCTATCGAAGGGACGATTTTGGAAAGTACTAGGAAGACTTCTCTTGATCAACATTATTTTGGGGATTATTTATATCATAATGTATCTCGGACCTCAGCTGTTGGCAGCTCTCCTCTCATCGATGGGAAATGACTCATCAGCTAAAACCGCATTGTTGTTGGCATTACTTCTCACTATCCCCGTTGGAATTATTTTCACAATCTTGCAAATTTTGTTTGCCATATTTATGGTTGCGATCTTGATAGTATTCTATTTCAACCTCAAGGAAACGATGAATGGTAACAATCCAGCAGGCAATCCATTAAATACAGAAGTATCTCCTGTACCTATTACTCTCGATACTACCACTATTGCCACCGATACTGTCACACATTAATCGAACACCTTAAATGCCACTTCATTACGACACCACCATTGGTCTTGAAATCCATGTCCAGCTCAATACTGCGTCAAAGATGTTTTGTCGTTGTTCAAATGATGCAGAAGGTGCGGAACCGAACACACTCATCTGCCCTATTTGTTTAGGGCATCCTGGTACATTACCGGTCATTAACAGTGAAGCAATCCATAAAGGGGCTCGTATGGCCTTAGCGTTGCAATGTACGATCAATCCTCTTTCAAAGTTTGACCGCAAAAACTACTTTTACCCTGATCTTCCCAAAGGCTATCAAATTTCTCAATATGACCAACCAGTCGGTAAAGACGGCTATATCGATATTGAAATCACCGGCGCGCCGGAAGGACAACGCACATCCGCCCATATCCGGTTCAACCGCCTTCACATGGAGGAAGATGCGGCAAAGCTTATTCACGACGGCGGAAGCTCTCTCGTTGACTACAACCGTGGCGGTACTCCTTTGATGGAAATCGTTACTGAACCGGATATTTCGTCACCGCTTGAGGCTAAGATATTTTTGCATGAACTTCGCTTGATTGCTCGATACTTGGGAGTGTCTGAGGCTGATATGGAAAAAGGGCACTTGAGATGCGACGCAAATGTTTCAGTACAGTTTGAACAAAATGGAATGCGTGTGACCACGCCGATTTCTGAGATCAAAAATCTTAACTCGTTCAAATCTGTTGAATCAGCATTAATCTACGAGGCAGATCGATTATATCAAGACTTTATCTCCGGAGGTGAAACTTCAAAACGTAAGAACAAAATTACAGTAGGTTGGGACGAGCAAAAGTTAATCACCACCATGCAGCGTGGCAAAGAAGAAGCGCATGATTATAAGTATTTTCCTGAACCAGACCTTCCACCGCTTCATTTTTCAATGGACGATATTGCTGCATTACACGCGAGCCTTCCGGAACTTCCTGCGGCTCGACGCAAGCGGTTTGTCAGTGAATATGCAATCAGTGTTGCTGACGCGCGGATTTTAGTCGACGACAAAGAACTTTCATATTTTTTTGAAAAAGCTACCTCTGAACTTGCCGAATGGATGAATGCACAAGGCAATCACGATGAGGAAATTGGCAATAAAGCGTATCAGCTCCTTGCAAACTGGCTATTAAACCGTTTTGTTGCAGTACTGAATGATAGAAAAATTGCTATTACTGAAACAAAAGTTACTCCTGAAAACTTTGCACAATTAGTTTCTCGAATAGCAGAGAAAAAAATTAACAGCACCGCAGCACAAGAGGTACTTCTTCAAATGATTGAAACAGGCGAAGAACCCGATCATATTATTACCAATAAAGGGCTTGAACAAGTCAATGACGAAGGAGTAATCAAAGAAATCTGTCAAAAGATTGTTGATTCTAACGAAAAAGTGGTATCAGAATATAAAGCAGGAAAAGAAAACGTCCTTATGTTTCTTGTTGGTCAAGTGATGAAAGAAAGCAAAGGAAAGGCTCAACCGGAGATGGTAAAAGACGTATTGCAACAGTTACTTGCTCAATAGTTATAGCAATTGGCAAACCAGATAGTTCCTCATGCGAGAAAATCTGTAATGAGTTTTTCTGATTCCTCTTTTGTTTTTACCCATACAACCCGCTTGTCTTTCCGAAACCATGTTAATTGACGACGAGCAAATCCGTGAATCGCATATTTGAGGCGCTGAACCATTTCTTCTTTCGATTCCCATTCTCCTAGGATATATTGCAAGCAAAAGCGGTATTCCTGACCGAAATCGTAGAGACGTTTTTCATCGACCCCTGTGTTAAGTAGGTTCTGCACTTCCTCAATCATTCCTTCGTTTATCCGGTCATCAACTCGCTGGTCAATTCGTTTATAAAGCTCTTCGCGAGGAACGTCGATACCAATCAGTAACACATCGTATAGTGACTCCCCTACTTTTTTATTTTCGACAAACGATTCTCCTGTCATGTGATTGACTTCAAGCGCACGAACCACACGGCGTTTATTCTTGAGATCAACCGACCGATAACTCTCGAGATCGGTGGACTGTAAAAGGTCAACCAGTTCATCAAGTGACTTATTTTCAAGCTCTGCGCGATATTCAAAATCTTCTTCGCCGGATGGTATCGCATAATTATCGACAACTGCCTGGATATAAAGCCCCGTACCCCCTACCAAGAACGGTATTTTTCCACGCAAAATGATGTCCGCAATTGCTTCGTCGGCACGTTGTTTAAAATCTGTAAGGGTAAATCTTTCTTTTGGGTCGGCTACATCGAGAAGATAGTGAGGCACGTCTTTTTGTTGTTCTTTTGTCGCCTTCCCGCTTCCTATATCCATACCGGTATACACTTGACGTGAATCGGCAGAAACAATCTCACCGCTGAATTGTTTGGCAAGCTCAATAGCCATATCGGTTTTACCCGACGATGTGGGTCCAAGGATGACAATTAGTTTAGGTCTTTGTTCCATATAATACCCATTCAACAGCACGATCAACTTTTACATCTTGAATTGTACCAATTAATGTTTTATCTCCCTTAAACTGTACTCGTTTCATTTCGCGTGAATTGCCACTGCAAATGCCTTTTGCAAAGTGATCTACCATCACGGAGACTGTCTTTCCTATAAATGCTTGGTTTTTCCGTACAGCAGTTTGTTCCATGAGCACTTGCAATTCGAGCCATCGACGCTTCTTTTCCGCACTCGATACATCGTCTTTGTACAACTCAGAAGCACGCGTCCCTGACCGAACGGAATACATCGCGGTATACGAAATATCAAAGTCACATTCTTTATAAAGACTCACTGTGTCGTTAAATTGTGCTTCAGTTTCGCCTGAAAAACCAACAATTATATCAGTGCCTAAAGCCAAATTAGGCAACCTTTCTTTCAATCGATGGATGGTGTCAACAAAGTGTTCCCGTGTATACGGCCGATACATACGCTTTAGTACTTCATTGTTTCCGCTTTGCACGGGCAGGTGGAGAAAATTTAAATGTCCTGGCAATTGCATAGCAGCAATAACTTCGGGAGTCATATGATTAGGGTGTGGTGCGGTAAAATGAATACGCGTGAGACCCGAGATTTGATTGAGTTCCCACAAAAGCGCACCAAAGTAGTTCGTTGGATTCACCTTGAGAGGATTATTAGGCGAGAATGTTTCAATATCTTTGGGTCGATACCAGTTTACCGTTTGCCCCAAAAGAGTGATTTCAAGACAACCATTTTCAACCAATGCCCGAACTTCAGAAATAATATCTTGGGCCGGACGATCAACTTGGCGCCCACGTGAAAATGGAACTACACAATACGCGCACATTTTATTGCACCCCGTACTGATAGGAACGTACGCAGAATATCTTGTGGTGTAGACAGGTGCAATTTTAAGATAATGTTCATATTCTTCGGCCGTCGCGCCATCAAACATTTCAGGACGGATTTCGGCAAGGCGTCGTGCAAGATGCACCATTTCATTTGTTGGAAAAAAGAGATCAACCCATGGCATACGGTTACGGATTTTTCCATCATGATCGCGCCCGGGCATACACCCAGTAATTGCCACGACCAACTCAGGCTTTACTGCCTTCAGTTTCTCAACTTCGCGCATTTGCCCATAAATCCTATCTTCGGCAGTTTGGCGTACTGAGCATGTGTTGTACATGATCAGATCGGCTGTCTCATCATCCTCAGTTTCACTCATGCCAAGATCCCCCAGCAGCGTTTTAATACGCTCTGAGTCGGATTTGTTCATCTGGCAACCAAAGGTGTTTATTTTATAGTGTTTTGAGGCCATATGTGTCGATATGATACGAGATTTTGAGGAAAATGGCAATGCATGAGAGATGTTCAATGTTTCAAAAAGCTTATGTTTATAATGAAAAGTCAAAATATGTCCTAAATACTCTTGACAAAGTGATTAATATATGATATAGTGTTTTCAGCCCAGAAGATTTCTCGGGCAAGGAACACAAATGAGTGGGGTTAAGGAAAGATGCTCCACGAATGACTGCCTCTTGGAAACAGGAGGAATAGGAGGAAGCAAAAGGTGAAAGAGTTTTTCACTGGGTTCGTTTAGGAGCAACTAAACAAACCATACCGCGCGAGAAGAGCGCCTACCTAATTTGGTTTAGGCGACTCAAATAATTAACTTAAAAAATCCGGTTTATTTAAGGGAGTGCATCCCGTCTATAACATTACGCGCCTTATATAACGGCAAGTAATGAAGTAGACTTCGTCATGACATGAATGTTAAGTAAATATTAATGTCAAAAATGCGAGTATTACAATGGCAGTGATTTGGAAGACGATCCATTAAGAATGCCAACAGGAGGCAAGAAAGGTGAAAAAATATTTCACCGGGTTCGTTTAGTAGTTGCTTAACAAGTGACTACAGACATATCCGGTAAACAAGGTCTATACTTATTACGTATAGGCCTTTTCATTTTAAGCTTTCTAATACCCCTCACAGCAACCTCCGGACTTATGTTCTTGATGAATTCCACTCTTATCAACAGGCACTTCAATACATTTTCTCTCGCCACCGACAGGGGTATTAAAGCAAAGTTTTGATGCGGTCAGCGCTATAGCACCTTTTTTATACGGCAAAAAACTACCATACTTAGAATCTCCCATTATGGGATGCCCGATAACACTCAGCTGTGCACGAATTTGATGAGAACGGCCTGTCTCTAAATGCACTTCAAGAAGCGTTGTCTGGCCTTTATAACCCAATACATTATATGATAAAATCGCTTCCTTGCTTTCAGGGCGCTCAGTGCTAAACGCTTTCACGGTATTAGTACGCTCATCTTTCACTAAGTAGTGCTTAAGAGTTTGCTCTTTTTCTTCAACGATCCCTTCAACACAGGCAGTATATACTTTTTCAAATTCATGATTGCGAATTTGTGCGGAAAGACGGGAAGCACCTTTACTCGTTTTTGCAAAAATAACGATGCCATCGACAGGTCGGTCGATGCGATGAACCATCCCCAAAAACACGTCGCCAGGCTTATTTCCTTTTTCTTTAAGATACGCCCTTACTTCGTCTGCAAGTGTCCTATCTCCTGTTATATCGCTTTGCACCAGCATTCCTGCGGGTTTATAGACAACGATACAGTGATTGTCTTCATACAGCACTTTTATCATATAGACTTCCAGCGAGCGACAATACCGCATGGCAAAAGGAAACCACGATCAGAGGATTCTTTGATAGTCAGTTCACCGTGCTCAAAAATACCCTCTCGATCCCCTAGCATTCGTTTAAGATTGTATAGATACACGAGAGACGAATATCCGGCGGCATATCCATTAAGAATCACAAATGCGGGCTTTTCAGACAATATCTGGCTACATAGATCAATGAGAGGAAGAAAATCATTTTCAATTTTCCATACTTCATTATCCGGTCCATGCCCAAATGATGGCGGATCCATAATGATACCATCGTACTTATTTCCGCGTTTTATTTCACGCTTCACAAACGAAGTCACATCATCAATAATCCAACGAACCGGCTTATCTTCCAAGGCGGATAATTTGGCATTTTCTCTCGCCCAATTCACCGCAACTTTCGATCCATCTACATGACATACATGAGCTCCAGCTTGAGCAGCCACTAGACTTGCAATCCCTGTGTACCCAAATAAATTAAGCACCTTAAGAGGACGGTCTGCCTCTTTAATTACTTCTGACATCCAATGCCAATTTGCACGATGTTCGGGAAACATACCGACATGCTTGAACGAGCTCAATCGTCCAACTGCCACGATTCCCTCGCCTAATGAAATCTCCCACTGGCTCGGCATGGATTTAAACGCTTTCCAGGCCCCATTTTTCGCGCTATTTGAAAAAGATGCATGCACATCTCGCCATTGCTCAGTACTAAGGTTCTTATGCCACAAAGCCTGCGGATCGGGTCGAGACACGACAATATCGCCAAAACGTTCCAGCTTTGCTTCTTCCCCTGAATCAAGGAGTTCGTAATCCCCAAAAGCAGGAGTGGTAAATAGTGTTGGTTTTTCATCCATAATAAAAGGCAATATACTCTATTATGACCATTTTGGGAAGATATGATGTATAAATGACATTTTTACCATTGACAAAACACCTTTATGGAGGTATAATTTATACCGTCGCTATAATATTATGAACAATAAAGAGGTTCCAAATGGGTACTTTAGAATGTATAAAAGAATTATTTGACCTAACCATCGATCCACCAGAGGTCGCTGAAAAGAGGCACAAACACGTTAATGAGACAATTTTAAAAATGTCCAATAATGGATATTTGAAACAAATCTGGAGAATATTTTTTTCGATTTAATCGTTTGACATTAGCATATAATCCAGTATAATACTGGTGTTCATTGGATAGGATCTCCTTTATAAAGATCCACACCACACTAGGCACAAGCCGAAATGTGGTATTTTTTTGTCCAAAAATTGCCCAAATTTAAAAGTCCCATAGCAATACGGGACTTTCATTCATTTACTCAGTACTATACGTCGCACTCTCCTTTTATACGATTAACAAAGTCATCAACACTGGTTACTAACGCTTCCTCTTGACCGCGAACACGAACTGAAAGTTGCGCGAGGTCTTTTTCTTTTTCGCCGATGACAATGATATACGGAATTTTATCTTTTGCCGCACTACGCACTTTGTAGCCCACACTTTCTTTTGAATCATCGAGATGTGTACGTATTCCCGCTTTTTTAAGTTTTTCAGCAAGTTCCTGTGCGGTTGGGATGAAAGCTTCCGCAACCGACACAAGCTGAACCTGGACCGGTGAAAGCCAGACGGGAAATGCTCCAGCGAAATGTTCAATTGCAATTGAAAGAAAGCGTTCAATAGACCCCATGATAGCAGCGTGAATCATCACAATTCGTTCATGCTCATTATTTTCATTAACACAACTAAGATCAAACCGCTCTGGCATGTTCATGTCGAGCTGAATCGTAGCTACCTGCCATTCACGACCAATCGAGTCTTTTGCCATAAAGTCCAGTTTTGGACCGTAAAAGGCAGCTTCCCCTACGCCCTCAAACCAGTCAATCTTCTTTTCTTGCACAATTTCACGCAACATATTTTCAGCGTATTCCCATCGATCCGGATTTCCAAGATATTTGTCTGGTTCGGCTGGATCATGAAGTGATAGACGAACGCGTAATGCGAAACCTAATCTTCCATAAAATTCATGAACAATATCCCATATTTTAAGGAATTCTTCCTTGCTCTGACTTAACCTACAAAACACATGTGCATCGTCTTGGGTAAAACTTCGAACACGTGAAAGTCCTGATAATTCACCGGACTGCTCATCTCGATAACACATGGTGGTATTTGCATACCGCTGTGGTAGTTCACGATAACTCCATTGTTTGCGATTATATATTTGCGTGTGGTGAGGACAATTCATTGGCTTCATCGCAAATTCATGTCCTTCGCGCGTAGTGATTCGAAAAAGCTCATCCTTAAATTTATCCCAATGACCACTTCGCTCATAGAGATCTTTCTTTGTGATATGCGGAATTTCAACGCGCTCATATCCATAGCGTTGGCGAATTTCCCAAACGTACGAATCCAACAAGTTACGAAGCAGTGTGCCCTTTGGAGTCCAGAGAGGCAAACCAGAACCAACAAGCTCAGAAAAAACAAACAAATCAAGTTGCGGTCCGAGTTTTTTGTGATCTCTCAATTTTGCCTCCTCCAACATTTTCAAATAAGAATCCAGCTCTTCTTTTGTTGAAAAACAAGTACCATAGATACGAGTAAGCATGGTATTTTTCTCATTGCCTCTCCAATATGCGCCAGCAAGATTCAAGAGTTTAAACGCACCAATTTCTTTACTTGGGTTTTCTGAGTGTCCCCCTCTGCAGAGATCTGAAAAATCACCACTGGTATAGATCGTCAACGTCTGTCCTTCTGCTGAAAATTCATTGATCAATTCAATCTTATAAGGATTGCCGGCAAACCGTTCTCGAGCTTGGTCGGCGGTCACTTCCTCGTGAGTCATTTCTGTCCAAGTCGGTAAAATACGTGCCATCTCCTCTTCTATCTTTGGGAGTTCATCATCACTCAACGGTGTCTGAAACTCAAAATCATAATAAAAACCTGTCTCAATAGACGGGCCAATAGTACGCTTGGCGTCCGGATACAAATGAGCTACCGCAGCTGCCAACAAATGGGCGCATGAGTGTCGTAACTGCGCCAATTTCTCTGAATCATTGTTCATATTGGTGGATATCAATAGTATTTCATCTAGAACTATCCTACCGTACTACTTGGTATCCAGCAAGATGTTAATATGATCCGTCAGAGCCGGCGCGGTAAACACCCAAAAGGGATAGAGGCGAACATCTACCGATCCAATATCATCAAAGGAAGCAAAATAGGCAATAATCTCTGCTTTGCTCTTATTCGCCAAAGCTTTAGTGTCAAATAATCGAGGGTCTTGCGATGTTGTCTTTTTTGCTTGGGAAGAAACTTTTAATTGCATTTGCGAAAGCGATGGACCGCCGATTGTAACATTGTATTCAAGTTGTCCTGGTTCTGGCGGAACCAATTCTTGTGTAGCTGATAACTTTCCTTTCATTCCCTCAATGAATCTGTCATAAACCGCCTTTCTATCAAACGACACCGCAACAAAACGAGCTTTAATCGTTACCGTTATCTGGTTAGCCGTCTTCCCTTCCTTTGCTGAGGTGGTGTAACTCAGGATTTTTGAATCAACCGCTTGATACTGGGGTGAGTCGCTGGTCGACAAGAGGGAAAGTTTTTCACGAAATTTCGTATCGAGTCGTGCAAGAAGCGTATTCTTTGCTTGATCGATATCTGCTTGCTGTACCAATTTAATTTTTTGAACATCTGCTTGTTTCTGAGTGAATCCTTCACCGTAAATCTGTGACTGTAGCCCTTCCCACAAACCAGGGATGGTAAAGCGACCTGCTGGAATAGTACCCACCTCGCCTTCTTTATCGGGATACACAGACACTGTCACTCTGCTGCGCGGAAGAACATTGACAAAATCATGAATTCTAAAAAGCACTCCATTGGGACTCAAAAGACGTGTCGTTGCCCTTAGGGGCTGTGCTGTTGCGGTGGTATTCACAAGAGTAACGGAGGCGCTTGAATCTCCCACCAATTCCTTGACGCCCGTCGTATCAAATTGTCCGTCCGCATCAAGGATATCCGTTTGCAGTGTTGCCTTTATTTCATCAGGACTTTGAGTATCGTTTTCAGTCAACGAAAATACTTTTGAAGTGGTAAATCCCTCTGAGTGTGGTTTGATTACTATTGTCGCCCAGCTAAAAGAAAAATAAAATACAGCAAGAGCAATAAGAATGGAAAACAAAAAAAATGTTCCTGCTATACGTCGATAAAGGTTTGTTTTGTTGTGCATTATCATACTGCAGTGGATGTTTGTTCCGATTGTCGCGCGGTGAGCACGGCGATCATCTCTTCATTGACCTCTTTGACCGCGTTACAAATAATTTTTGCATCGTTATCTTTAGTCGAAATCTTACCATCGATTGCGATTATCTTATCGACGTCCCAGCAACTAGCGGTATCTTTCAGAATTGAAGGAAACACGATCACTTCTACCGAATCAGTTAAGTCTTCAACCGTGACAAACAACATCGGCTCATTGGTCTTAGTATAGATCTTCTTGGCGGTTGTCACAATTCCGCTGACACGAACCGCAGTATTGTTTTTCTTTTGTTTGGCCTCAGCGCAGGGGATAACGAACTTCTCAAGCAAATGGCGTACGCTATCAAGTGGGTGCGCTGAAATGTATAGCCCCAACAACTCTTTTTCCCATGCAAGTTTTGTGCGCTGATCAATCTCATTCGGAGCTGCTACCATTTTGAAACTCTGCATCGATGAAGATACTGGTAGGGCGCCAAACAAACTTGGCTGCCTCGACGAGCTTTCTTGTGATGTCCGTTTATGAAACGCAAGCATTCCCTCTACATTATAGAACATTTGGTTGCGATCTCCAAAACAATCGAACGCGCCTGATCGTATAAAACTTTCTAATGACTTCTTATTGAGATCTTTGTCTTGTATCCGCATCAACAAATCCTCAAGAGAAGCATATTGGCCCTTTTCGGTTCTATCAGTAACGATAACTTCAACAATATGTGCACCAACATTTTTTATGGCCATTAATCCAAATCGAATTTTGTCATTTTCCCCCGGTGTCGTTGCCTTCAAAACAGTAAAACTACCATTACTTTCATTGACGTTTGGTGCAAGAACTTCGATTCCCATGCGGCGACATTCTTGAATAATTTCCATGACTTTTTCCGCATCGTTTGATTCAGCTGTGAGAACTGCTGTCATATACTCTGCAGGAAAATGCGCCTTCATATAGGCGGTCCAGTACGCAACTAATCCATAACTGGCCGCATGCGCTTTGTTAAAACCATAGCCTTGGAACGGTTCAAACAACTTCCAAATATCTTCAGCTTTTTGTTTTGTCAATCCCCCATGTGACTGACAGCCCGCTACGAAAATTTGGTGCTGCTTTGCCATTTCTTCAGGTATTTTTTTACCAACTGCCTTTCTGAATTTATCTACCTCTTCCCATGTATAACCGGCCACTTCGATAGCGGTCATAAGCAAGTCATCTTGATACACCAACACGCCATACGTAGGCTCAAGAAAGTTTTTCATTGCCGGATGCGGATACGTTACCGGACTTGTACCGTTTTTACGCGCAATGTACTCATTGATGTTTTCAATTGGACCCGGACGATACAATGCCACCATGAGGTTGATGTCATAGATCGACGTGGGTTTAAGATCTTTTAAAGATTTTGTCATACCCGCACCATTGAGCTGAAACAAACCCATCGTTTCACCTCGTGCCAGCATTTGATATGTTTTTTTATCGTCAACGGGCAATTTTTGTAAGTCAATCGTGATGCCATGTATTCGTTGAACACAATCGACGGCATCTCCCAAAATAGAGAGGTTGGTGATACCCAAAAAATCAAATTTCAAAAGACCTGCTTCCTCAATATCATACATGTTGTATTGAGTGATAATTTTTCCTCCTTTGGGATCAAACTGAACAGGCGCAAAATCAGTAAGAGGTGATGGCGCCATGACAACCCCCGCAGCATGAACAGACACGTGACGGACACATCCTTCAAGTTTTTTTGCTAAATCGATAATTTCTGTAGTTTCAGGATCACGTTCATAAATTTCCTTCAATTCCGGAACAATGTCCATTGCGTGATCCAAGGTCATCGGAGCCCCCTGGGCTCCTAATGGAATAAGATTAGAGATCATATCCCCTTTTGCATACGGATAACCTAATGCACGCGCCACGTCCCGTACGGCACCCTTCGCCATCATGGTACCGAATGTACCGATTTGAGCGACTTTATCGGCGCCATACGTGTCAACTGCATATTGAATCATTTCCGCACGTCGATTGTCAGCAAAGTCCATATCGATATCAGGCGCTGATGGTCGAAATGGATTTAAAAAACGTTCAAACGGGATATTGAATTTAATAGGATTAACATTGGTAATACCAATTAAAAACGTAACCATGGATCCTGCAACCGATCCGCGAATGTTTGTCAATATACCCTTTTCACGCGCATATCGAATCAAATCACCCACAACCAAGAAATATGGAGAATATCCCTTGTCACGAATTATTTTCAATTCATATTCAATGCGCTCTTTCATCACATCATCCATTTCTAATTCCCGCTCGCCAATTCCTCTATACACCCATTGACGAAGTTCATCATCGTGAGAGGTAGCACCTGGCGATAATGCGATATTGGGAAATACCCACCTCCCCAATTCAAGTTCGATATTGCATCGCTCCGCTATTTTTGAAGTTTGCTCAACCGCCTCAGGTGCATATGAAAGATTTGAGTACGCGGTTTCAGTATCAATAAATGAATAATCTTCCCCATCAGAAAACAAATCTCCTGCACCTTGCACGGCCAGTAGGGTTTTGTGTGCTTTTGCATCCTCCGTCAAAAGATAGTGCGTATCTTGAGTACCAACCAAAGGAATACTGAGTTCTTTCGATAAATCCATCACTGCATAATTCAACTCTGTCTGACGAGGTACTCCAGGGTGATGCATTACTTCAAGGAAATAATTATCTTCTCCAAAAATATATTGATATTCTTGGGCAATGGCCTTTGCCTCATCATGTTTTCCTTCAAGAATTTGTCGTGCAAGCTCTCCTCCCATACAACCCGATAACGCAATAATTCCTTCATGGTGTTCACGAAGGAGGTCTCTATCCATGCGTGGTTTGTAATAATACCCCTCTAGGTTTGCCGCAGTTACCAGTTTAATGAGATTGAGGTACCCCGTTATGTTTGTTGCCAACAAAGTAAGATGGAAACGCTTATTGTCAATATTGGGCTGTTTATCAAAACGAGTACGATTGGCGACATAAGCCTCAACACCGATAATTGGTTTAACACCCGCCTTTGTAGCTTTTTTATAAAATTCAATAGCACCATGCATGTTGCCGTGATCAGTTACAGCTACCGCGGGCATACCCAGTGATTTTGTCCGTTTTACTAATCCGTCTATCTTAGAAAGACCATCCAAAAGACTGTAGTGGCTATGAGTATGCAAATGTATAAATGGCGGCCGTTCTGACTGCATGAAGTGGGGGTCTTAAGGGTATTGCTCACTTTTTACCTCGTCCGCGATTTCGTTGCAAGGAGGATATCACACCGCCAATAGTTTTAGCGATAACAATAGCTTGTTTCAAACGAGTAGCCGCATTACCCCCCAGTGTACAAAGACGAATAATGCTGCCTTTACATTCATCAACCACTTCATTCAGTTGTCGCAAAATACGGATACTATACAGTAACGCGATGATAGAAAGCACCACCACAGCAACTCCCCCTACAATGATGAGACCAAGGCAAAATTGGAGAAGTATTGTTATAAAAGTATCCATATGTTATTTAAGAATCAATGGTATATCCAACATTTTATTATCACGTTGGACTCCAAGATCTACCGTGCTCCCCGGCTTGTACTGACTTAAAATATCTGAAAAACTCCGATTAATATCAATATTCTCATTATTTACATCAATGATCACGTCACCCTTCTTTAACCCGAACGACGCCGCAGAAATGACAGCGGGTCCTGGATCAACGATCGTTGCACCGGTGATATCTAATGAGGGCTTACTAACCTGCGTATAGGGCATCCATGCATTGTCGTAATAACTTATATTGGTGGAAATGCGTTTAACGGAATTATTGACCAATACTTGCTCCAACGAACCACGAAAATGGTCTGCGGGGATAATGCCACTACGATCTGCGATACCAATAATATCGCCATTGTCCATAACGATGGCTTGCCCAACAACAGAAAATGACATATCGGGATTTAATCGTTTTGAAAGTGTATTAGTGTGAAGAATATAATTATCCGCTGTTGCAGCTGACGCATAGTGAGGCTGTCCAATATACACGGTCGACACGTTAGTATCACTTGATACGGAATAACTAGATACAAGACCGGTCATGCTCTGTTCCCAAGCAAATGATGCAGGGCGCAATGATACTCCATCCAATTTTATAAAAGAAACCCCCGAAGCAGGATCATTAATCGTTTGACCTATCGGATAGACTTTTTGTTTGTATATAGCAATGTACTTATATTGAACTTTTGTATCCTTCTTTTCTACTGTCGGCACTAAGAGCGCACTCGGTACAACCATCCATCCGTCGGCGGACACTGCAACAGCATCTCCCATGTATGATTGCTTAGTCGGCAATGGGTAGAGACTATTTGCCTTATCCGTAACTTCAACACGATAAAGAGCCACCAAACTTGGTGATGTATGAGCAATTAAATCAAAAAGTCCTAGCGCCTGCGATCCTCTCGGTTTTTGAATTTGTGCCTGGGAAGGAACAAATTGCTGTATGTAATTAATGTATTGTTGACCACTCAAACCGCCGACATATCCGGCAGCAAGACCAAGAGCAGTAACTCCCAGCATTACAGTTATTGAAAACGATTTTGATGGATGTGAAATGGCCATAATTAACGCCAACGAGTGGTTATCAATACTAATAATACCACAACGGCGATGATGACACCATTACGAATCATCTCTTTTCGAGTCAGCTCTTTTTGCAAAGCGGCAATTCCCAAATGCACCGTCATATAGTAGCAGAGAACAAGCCATAGTGCGTTTACAAAATACACACTGGGTAATATTTGTGTTGCGAATATCAATTGAGTCATCACCGTCAACGCAACAACAACGTAATACCAACGCCGTCGCAACGAGACATCGTGAATCCACATATTTTGAATGATCGTCAAAAAGAGAAAAAGAAGAAGCGGTCCAATGCTGTACCAAATTGGAATATCCTGATAGAAACTTAACGCATACACCAACACAGTAGCATAAAACACATTCACAATACCGGTGTAACTCGTAATATGTGGCAAGGCTCTTTTTTGATATCGGTCAAACTTATAGAGAAAATAATATACATTACCTAAAAAAATGTATTGAAGAATGCATTGCGCGATAGCGACAGTATAGAGAAAGTGAATATCTTCGACGTAAAAAAGAACAGCCCAGGCCAACAGCATATGAAACACAATAGGGAACGTTATGCTAACCACATCCCATTTCCGTTCCTGTCGAGGAAAGAGGAAAAATAGCATGATATCTTGAAGCACAAACGAAGCGACAACCGCTTGAAAATAAAAAGACGGATATTGCAAAACAAAAATCATGGAAGCTGTTATAGCCAACGGGACGAGAACAATCAGAGATAAACGAAGGAATTTCATAACAAAAACATCATTTTAAGGCCGAGTAGTAAGGATTTTTAACGTTTCTTTTGCCGCCTGTGCCCAACTAAACTGTGATACGCGAGCAAATCCCATTTTCTGCAATTCAGTTCGCAATACAGAATTATACCGTATCTTCTTAATAATTTCAAGCCATGCGGTTGGGTCATCCGGTGAGGCATACAAAGCTGCCTGTGCATACACCTCAGGCAAACAAGAAGCTGATGAAGCAATCACTGGAAGCCCGTATGACATCGCTTCCAGTCCCGGTAGCCCAAATCCTTCCTCTTGAGAAGGAAACACATACGCCAAAGCATTACAATACAATTCACTTAGTGCTTCTTCCGACACAAAACCTCGATGTTCAATAAACGACTGCAAATCCTCGCGTATGATACGTAGTCGTAGTTCTTTAGCAAAGTAATCTTCTTGACCAACCATAACGATTCTCATATCCGATGATTCTTTCTTTAGACTATGGGCAACCTTGAGCAGAAGTTCGAGATTCTTGTGAGGGTAAGCATTCCCCACATATAACATGTATGGTTTTATACTGTTGTTTGAAGATACCGCACTGCAGGCCGGTACATCCATCGCCGCTTCATAAATTCTTGTGATCTTTGTTTCATCGCAATGTAGAGCGGAAATAATATCTCGTTTTACGTAATCCGTCGGAACAATAATTTTTTTGGCTTGTTTTACTGCTCGTCTGAGTACATATTGATACGCCGCATATTTGATATCGTAAATCAACGATAATCGTGTCGTTGCTGCGAGACGCGCAGAACGCGGCATTTTTAACAGAATGAGATCGTGGATAGTAACAATGAACGGTTTTTTATACCAAATAGGCACGTTAAAATGGGGAAAATGGACAACATCAAGCTTATGCTGATTCAGAAGGCGTGGAAAAAAAAGCTGTTCTTGGATGGAATACCAACGAAAAGGCGCTAGAACAGTTTTAATGCGCGCGTTTTTTGGTACAAAATCAACCATCCCCTCTTCTGATAGAAAGACAGTTAGTGTATGTCCCACCAGATCCATTTTGTCATATTGAAGCAATAATTGTTCAACATACCGCCCCAGCCCTTGGCCTTTTTGGAATAATCGTGCGTCAAATCCAATATTCATAGAGATAATGGTGAGTTGGCTACGTGTTGAAGAACATTCAGTGTTTTCTCTGATGTCGCTTTCCAACTATATTGTTGCGCCTTTTCCTTTCCCTTTTTTGAAAGAGAAACCCGAAGAGATGCATTTGATAATACAACATCGAGAGCGCGACTCATCGCGTGAGGATTATAAGGGTCTGTATAATAAGCACTATCCCCCGCCGTTTCGATGATTGCAGAGTTCGGACTCGTAATAACAGGCGTTCCCATAGCCATAGCCTCTAGTAGTGGGAGCCCAAATCCTTCATAAAACGACGGATACACGAACACTGACGCGCGACGCGTCAACATCGCAAGCGCATCATACGTTAGGTCATGATGGATATGTATTGACGATGAATGTTTCGCTGGTACCATAGCACGAAAACGATTCGCCCATTTTCCTTGTCGTCCCACCAAATACAACGATACATCGGATGTATGCGGATTACGCTCACGAAGTAAACAAAATCCCTCAACAACAGAAGCAATATTCTTTCGGGGATCGTGTGATGTTGAAGCAACAATGATACGCCCTGTCGCTTGAACTTCTTTACCGGTTGAAATTGGTGTAGATAAATATGCAGAGTTAATACCCAAATGAGTGACGGTAATTTTTGAATCGGGGATACCAAACTCTTTAATCATGTCTTCCTTTGTATATTCTGAAACAGCGAGGAGATGTTGTGCGCGAGAAAAAAGCAGATGAGGGTTTACGGCCGTATGCCACCAGCGTTGTTTGCGGGAATAAAATTCGGGATATCGTTGAAAGCTAACATCGTGCGCGGTCATCACCACTTTTTGGAAAGAAGAAAGTGATACAAAATTTAAATTTGGCAACAACCAGGCATCAATAGGAGTGGGAACAATTTTTTTTATCAATACATCAAATGTGGGTCTACGAGAAAGATACAGTGACATATTGGTGATTTTGTTGGGTACTCGATGCACATAAGACACCACATTTTTTGCTTCCGAGACCCACGACGGAAACCTGACGTGTGACCCGCTAAAAAACAATACAAACGTATGTTCAGGCGCTAATTGCGAACAGGTATACGCGACCATGGAGGTATACTCTGCAATACCCCCCATACCCTCTTGAGCCGGCCGCATGTCAATGGCAAAAGTCATATACGTTTATTTCTTCTTAATATATATCCGATTATCAAAACGTACATCGACATATTGAAGGTCATTTCGATCTTTATCTACTCGTTGCTGCAATACGACACGCAAATGATCAATCTGTTCATCAACATGTTCAAATACATTGATCCGTATCGACCAGCGCTGTGTAGTTACAATTTCAATATCATGCTCAAGTGGTTTTGTTACAATATAATATGGCTCTATGTGCTGTGAAGCGAGCTTATCCCGCAACGTACCCATAGCCTCAACAGTATGAGGCGATAATACCGTCATGCCTGATGACGTATCAGAATTTGTACTATCTTGGATAAATAACAAAGGAGGTGCTTTTAACTCGGTCTTTGCAGGGGGAGTACGAATAGGAGCGATCGTTCCAAAATTATCAGCAGACGGAAGTGCGTACGGTATATCAGTGAGCAAATCCGCATCAACTTCCTTTATAATTATACCTCTCCCATCCACTTTGTAATATTTTCCTTTAGTGTACCAGATAGCCTGAAACGGTTCCTCGTACACATTTATCTTTAGTGTATTGGGCGATTGTTTCTCAATCGAAAGCTGACTGATGGCATATTCTTCCCAAATTGCGTGTTGAGCCGCTTCGCTATCAAAAAATGATATGTTTCTCTGCGGAAAAATGTGATATCTACTTTGGTCCATCTGGGAAAAAATAAGCCGTCGAACACCTGACATATCCAGACCATTAGCACCGCTGATTTCTACATAATCAATAACGAAATGAGGAGAAAACCAAATAAAATAGATCGACAAAAAAAGACTGAGGACTGGAATCCCAATCGCCATATATAGACCTATCCTCAACCACTGACGCCGTGATAGCGGACGCCTTGCTTGAGAAGGAACAGGAACAGAAAGCTGAATACGCCGTAATTGCATGGTAATCGTGGCGAAACGTAAATAAAGAAAAAACTACAGAATTGAGGAACCAACTTTATTAATGCGACAATAATCGCGGAGAACTTCTGGTATAGCTACCGTTCCGTCCTCATTTTGATAATTCTCAATAATCGCTATCAAGAGACGACCAATCGCAAATGCAGTAGCGTCATTTGTATGAACAAACTCAAGCTGCCCTTCATCACGACGTACGCGTGTGTTAAGTCTCCGTGCCTGGTAATCAGTCATGTAATCGGCCGTATGAGTCTCCCGATACGTATTTTGACCAGGAAGCCATACTTCAATATCAACACCGCGCGCGTTAGGTTTACCAATATCTGCCGTACACTTTAATAAAACGCGATACGGTAATTGTAATTGCTGCATCAAATATTCTTGAATCGCAACCATAAACTTGTGCTCTTCCAACGATTGATTATGGGTGCTGAAACTCTCCATTTCCAGCTTGTCAAATTGATGCATGCGAAAAATTCCTTCCATATCTTTACCATACGTCCCCGCTTCCTTTCGAAAAGACGTTGCATATCCAAGATAGCGTACGGGCAATTCTTTCTCTTCAAAAATCTCATCCGTATGCATACTCCCCAATACATGTTCAGCGCTTCCCTGAAGCCACAACTCTTCCCCCTCAATCTTATAACGATCATCGCGAGGTTCAAGACGGTCCATCGCATCGTAGGGCTCTGTCTTAATCATGAGCGGTGGTAAGACGGGGATGAACGCGTTCGCACTCACCGTAAGTCCATTATCAGCAATAATACGTGCAAGAATCATTTCATTGCCAAGCGTTTCAATGACAAACTGTACGATAGCGAGTTGCAAGCGCACCAAATCCCCTTTTATATAAGCAAAGCGTGAACCGGCGACGGTTGCTGCCCTTTTTTTATCGATCAAACCTTGAGCTTCCGCAATTTGCCAATGGTTTCTTATTTCAAAATCAAATACACGTTTTTCACCGACTTCTTTTACTACCACATTTTCGTCTTCAGTCTTTCCAATAGGGACGTCAGCAGTAGGTACATTTGGCACCTTTTTGAGTAAGGCGAGATATTCAGCCTCGATTATGGTGAGAGCCTCTTCTTGTTTCTTGATTTCATCTTTAAGATCTCGCATTTCCGCTATTTTGTTGTCGCGCTCTAATCCTTGCATCTTTGCTATCTCATCGCTAATGCGGTTCTGATGAGCTTTTACATCATCAACAATACGGATTGCATTACGACGTTTTTCATCAAGTTCCAATAGCAACGCAACATCAACGTCGGCATTTTTATTGCGCACAGAAGCTTCTACTTCCTCTTTATGTTCACGAATATATTTGATATCGAGCATATAACAAATCCATTATTCTTCTATCTTAGGACGTAACGCAGGAAATAATATTACTTCTTTGACTGCATGCGAATTGGTCAGCAAAGCAACCATACGATCAATTCCCATACCCAAACCGGCAGTAGGAGGCATCCCATGCTCTAAGGCAGTAATATAATCCCTATCGAGTCGTTGAGCTTCAACATCACCTTTTTCTCTCATACATTCCTGTTCCTGGAATCTTTCAAGCTGATCTACCGGATCATTCAACTCAGAAAAAGCATTCATGCGCTCCACTCCTGCGATAACAAGTTGGAAACGTTCAGTATATGCAGGATTATCATTCTTCTTACGCGCTAACGGCGAAAGTTCGATAGGATAGTCAATAACAAAGGTAGGTTGAACAAGAGTTGAAGCGACAAAGGTCTTAAACAGTTGATCAAGCACCTGTGAACGAGACGTACAATCTTTCAAATTCACACCTCTCGATGCCGCTGCAGCAGAGAGTGTTTCAAACGAAGTATGGTCATCAATGTCAATATCTCCATATTGAATGATCGCGTCACGAAATTTTATCCGAGGAAATGGCCCCGCACATTCAATCATTTGTCCTTCAAATTCAAAATGTGTTGTCTTGTGCACTGCCTCTACCATCTTTAAAACTAGTCTTTCAGCCAAATCCATAAGATCATGATAGGTAGCATACGCCATATAGGCCTCCACTTGAGTGAATTCTGGATTGTGAGTATGGTCGATTCCTTCGTTGCGGAAGCATCGTGCTATTTCAAACACTCGCTCAAATCCCCCAACGATCAAACGCTTCAGGTATAACTCAGGAGCCACACGCAAGTACATATCCGTATCCAGGGCATGATGATGTGTCATAAATGGACGTGCCGTCGCACCGCCGGGAATAGCTTGAAGTATTGGGGTATCGACCTCTATAAAATGTTCATGTTCAAAAAACTCACGGATGGTACGAATAATAATGCTTCGCGCGCGAAATATCGCGGCAACCGAGGGGTTCGATATCAAATCAAGGTACCGCTGTCGATAGCGCGTTTCCACGTCACTGAGACCATGCCATTTTTCCGGCAATGGCAAAAGAGCCTTGGTAAGCAAAGAAAATGTTGCGACCTGCAATGTTTTTTCTTCTTTTTTAGTGAGAAACAGTGTGCCTTTTACATACACAATATCGCCGATATCCAAAAGATCGTTGGCAACATCAAAATCCGCAGGAGAGACAATATCTTTCTTTATGAACAGCTGAATTCGGTCAGTCCCATCATCAATGTCCATGAACATGGATCCTCCATGTTTACGGACACTTCGCACACGCCCCGCCAGACCTATTTCATGAGTGCTTGCTGACCATTCTTCAAATCGCGTCTGCGCCTCATGGCAAGACACCCGTGGGCCAAGCTGATTAGTATACGGATCCATGCCCTTCTCTCGAAGGGTATCTCGTCTTTGTGCACGAACAATATGTTCTTCAATATCAGGCATAAAAAACGGGTAAATAGTAGCCCTATTGTAACGCGTGTGGGCGGTTACGTCAAAAAGATGGGTCTTATAGGTTTTTCTTATATTCACGAGCTTGCTTTATACGCAAGTATTTTTGCCCACAATATACTTGACAAAAAGGATAAAATATGCTATACTGAAAATTGTAAAAGTACTAGAAACGTCTTTTATACATTGAAAATATAATATAATTAGAAATCCTGAGGAGGAGTTAAAAATGAGTATTTTTTTTAGCGTTGCATCAAACAATTTCTTTAATGAAGTTGAAGAAAACAAAAAAATAACCAATAAAGAGTACTACGCTCTAGAAAAAGAAACCATTGTATATTTGGACAAAATTTTGGCTGAAACAAAAGATGAAATCCTTCCAGAATCATTTTTTATTCAAAGTACAGAATTTGCACTTAAGTATGCAAAGATGGACAAAGAGCACTGTGAATATTTGGAAAATGCGAGAGTTGGTATACCTCGTGCAAAATTATATGCTTTATTGTCGCACCCTAGGGTGATGAGCGATATGAGATGTACAGATATTCTTAATGCTCTTAAACTCTGCAAAAACAATGTACCCTATAATTTCGACATGTACATTCAGGGGATTGAAGGAAGTTGGGGATATAGAGTGAAAGAGGGTTTTGGAAAAGATCACATTAAGATCTTCTCCTCAATTTTGCAGAACCAGAATAATTGGGAAGGTAAACTGCAAGACTCATTAAAATATCCTAATGGATATGTAGAGAAACTTGATTTCGGACTTTTGGTGGGAAAACCTGAATTTTGTAGAGTATATTTAACTGCCGTACTTAAAGCTCTCACTCATATGCCAACAGAGCTTAGAACTGAAACATTCCCCGCTCGCATAACAGCATGGTTCTTGAATGCTAAACTATTCAATAACCAATACGAATATATCTATCAAGAAACAGCTCATACATTTGATAAGTCATCAGAAAAATGGATTTTCGAGTTGATTGCCCGGTATAATGAGCTGAATGCTGAAGAAAAAGATATGATAGAAAAATATATTCCCGTTAATCAAATAGAAGAAAGGATTATATTGGACGTTAAAAAGTGGATTATTCCTGTAATTGAAGGAAAAGCAAGCATAATGACCTAAAAAGAATTACCCTAGCACTATAATAGTGAAGGGTAATTTTTTATTTCCAACAAGAACTATGTTCCACTACAGAGCGGGTGTATCCCATACCTTCGAGTGGCCTCCACAGCCGAACGGGCACGATGTCCCGAAGGGACGAGTGAGGCGAGGACAGAGTTGAAATCCTCGCAGGGGATTTCAACGTACGCGAGAAGGTATGGGATACACCCGCGTTCTCGTGATTGACTAGAATCTCAGAAGGCTACTTTATCTCCACAATCTCATATTCGAACTCTCCTGCTGGTGCTTTGATGATTACTTTCTCACCGACTTTCCTATTCATGAATGCTTTGCCCAATGGTGACTCGTATGAAATCTTGTTTGCGCCCGGATCAACTTCTTCAGGGCCGACAATCATGAACTCCATGTGCTTGTCACCAAAGCGAGCATTAAATTTGGTACCGACACCCACCTGTGTATGGGGTACAGTTGACTCAACAACAATTTCAGCATTTTTCAATAAATGTTCAATTTCAAGTATACGCGACTCAATAGTCGCCTGATCTTCTTTTGCTTGTGAGTACTCGGCGTTCTCTGATAAGTCGCCATGTTCTTTAGCAGTAAACACGCGAGCAATTACCGCTTTTCGTGCTGTATTTTTGAGATGGTCAAGCTCAGCAAGTAGTTTGTCTCGCCCCTCTTTCGTAAGATATTGTGCCATATGATTATTATATATATTCGTATATACCGAAAATATCCCTTGTAGTATAGAGAAATATAATACCCTTTTTATGGCTTTACGTCAAGACTATTATCCACACGAGATTTAGCCCCATCTGTCCCAAAATACCATGACAAAATACTGCGCGTAATTTGCACGGCAGGCAACGTTCCATCCTCCCCTTGTTCAACTAATACTGTGATGGCAATTTCAGGTTTA
>JAHFJA010000011.1 GCA_023246095.1 bacterium
TGTCTGTTTGTTAGTAGTTATATTCTAGCAGATACAAAAAGAGGACACTTGCGTGTCCACTTTTTGGGGTACAGATCAGTTTATTGGTTTTTTGATAATCATTGATCGATTACAATCCCACAAAAAAAGAAACAACAAAGGTAACTAAACTCAATGTTATCCCTATAAACAAAATATCTTTCGCTAGATTAAATAAACGTCGTTTAGGTTGATAATAGCGCGTCGATAGATTGTATGTTTCTAATCCGAATTGACGGATGGTTTCGTCTCGCGATACAAGTGTTCGTGAAAGAGTCTTTATATACGCTGCTGCATTTTTTTGGCGTGCAATTTCTTTGATGAACAATATACTGTTTTCAGCATCTCCTTGACGCATGAACTTTGGAGGATGCATGACAAGAATTCCAACCATTGCAGAAACACCAGCAAAAACAGAAAGGATTAAGGAGTATATTTCGATATCTCCTCCTTGTAGACTCGCGCTGGCAAATACAAAGATTGCAAGGCTTAATCCAATTAAAATATTTGACTGTGCGTCTATTTGTTGAGAAAAGTTATTTATTTTTTCCAATACCTGAGCGAGAATTGCAACTTCGGCCTCAGTGATGGGTAACTCATGTCTTTTAGAGGATTTTTTTACCAGCATATACAACCATTATATCACGGGAGAATAAAAAGACCGTGAGTTTGCACTCAACGGCGTGTTTTACTTTTTGGATGTCCATTTTTGATAACCCAGCAAAATACATCCAACGAGACCGACTGTTCCTCCTATTTTTGCTATCAAGATTGCAGCCTCGTGATTTTCTGTGATCATAGACAGAATGAGCATTCCTCCAGCAAATTCGATCATTTTTATTGCCACAACTTACTCCTCCCATTACTAGCAATAACCAGTCCTATTCTAGCAGAAATAGGGCTTTTGTCAACCCTCCCCTCTTTCCTCTTGCATTGTTGGTGATTTCATGATAGACTAAAGACTAATCGGTACTCATGCATCAATAGTATATAACAATAAATCTTCAGGAATATGGGACTTCCCGGTAAAAAACTTTCAAAATCGTCAAAACGTCGCCGCGCGGCTCACTTTGCGTTGGATCCAGTACAGTTGGTTTCGTGTAAAAAGTGTGCAAAATCTATTTTGCCACACCGAGCCTGTTCTTATTGTGGAACCTACAAGAGCCGACAGACTACTGCTTCCAAGGCTGATGTATTGATCAAAGAAGTATCAAAAGAAGAAGTGAAGAAGGAACTCGCAAAGAAACCTACTTCCAAAAAATAAGCCACTTGTGGCACTAACTCCATGGCAAATCGTTATCTCTCGCGTACCTTAGCTCTTCAAACACTATATCAATGGGACTTCAACGGCACTCACGATGAGATGGTCGATGATATTTTAGTATACAATTTTGAAGAATTTGCACCTGAGTTTGATGACGAGCATTTTGCACAGAAACTGGTGATGGGGGTTCTCGAACACCATCAAGAAATTGATCCTCTGATCATAAAGTACGCGCCAGAATGGCCGCTTGAACAAATTACCGTTATTGATCGGAATATTTTGCGTTTAGGAATATATGAAATGCTCCACGATCAAGAAATCCCTGCTCGTGTTGCAATTAATGAAGCCATCGAACTAGCAAAGGCATACGGTGGCCCTTCATCTTCTAAGTTTGTGAATGGTGTTCTTGGTTCTATTTATAAAGATTGCGCCGATAGTTTAGCAGAAAAGGAAGAGCGGCTCGAAAAGGCGTATCAAGAAAAAAAGTTGGCGCGTGAAGCTGAACTTGCTGATAAGGAACACGAAACATTACAGGTGGAGGCGCATTTGCCTGAAGAATCGACAGTGGATGCCGTGGAAGATCAATCAGAGAACACTGTCTCCTAAAGAAAATTTTCGATCTACTTTTATATGATTGATGAAAAAGCATTTACCTCCTTCCAAAAACGTCTTGGTATTACATTTATAAACATTGACCTTTTGCGACAAGCGTTTGTCCATCGATCTTATTTAAATGAAAATCCTTCCTTTCATCTTGAACATAATGAACGATTAGAATTTTTAGGTGATGCGGTACTTGAATTGATTGTAACTGATCATTTGTATCTTAAATATACTAAAGCGACAGAAGGTGAAATGACTAACTGGCGTGCAAGTATCGTCAACAGTAAAATGCTCGCACAAATTGCCGGCGACATAAAGTTGAACGATTTACTTTACCTAAGTCGCGGTGAAGCAAAAGACGCATCAGGAAAAGCGCGTCAGTATATTCTGGCAAATGCATTTGAAGCATTGATCGGTGCAATCTATCTCGATCAAGGTTATAAGGTGGCTGAAACATTTTTAAATACGTACCTCATTCCGCGCCTGCCGGAAATTATAGAAAAGCGTCTCGATATTGATCCTAAAAGTCGTTTTCAAGAAATTGCACAGGAGAAAGTGAAAACTACACCTCACTATGAAGTATTAGAAGAGTCTGGTCCTGATCATGCTAAATGGTTTAAAATGGGATTGTATATTGGTAAAGAATTGGTTGTAACGGGTGAGGGAGAAAGTAAGCAGGAGGCTCAGGTTGATGCGGCACAAAAAGGATTACAAATAAAAAATTGGGAATAATATCGTGGTGAATTAAAAAAGAAGACCTTATCCGAGGTCTTCTTTTGGCGTATTGATTTCAAGTTCTTCTAGAAGGTGAGAAAGAATTTTTACTACATTTTTAGGGTCATGGACTTGTTTGAAAATGAATCGTTCTTTTTCTCCTGCTGTCTGGATGTAGACGTTGCCATAATTAAACAAAGTCGGAAGGATACCATTGATCTCTGCAGTCATATCTTGAATACGATGGATTTCTTGTTCTGAAAGTGCGATTGAAAATAGCCCTTTTTGTTCCATATCGACAATACGCTCATTGGTGATGATCCATATATCAAGTACATAGTCCATGAGGCTATGAAGGGTGAACATCCAGATATATAAATAGTAAATGCTTGTAGCGAGAATAATGAACGTATATACAAGTACATTCTCGCTCAGTGCAATGTTTGCAAGATAAATAAATGCATACAGCATGATCGGGATGATCATCAGGAATCCAAATAAAAGTAAATCAAGAAATACTACGAGTGGGTGACGTCGAAGCTCTGCAATGACGTGTTCATCGGGCAACAAATTAAGGTGTGACATATTAGAAAAATGTTAGAGGTGTCCCCCATTCGATCCCAGAAATAAAATACCAGGTCACACCAAGGATGAGCCCACAGCCAAGGATGTAGACGAGCAATAATAGTGCCGCTGCGGGACTGTCTTTCACAATTGCTAATAATTTCCCCATGATGAGCAAACTAAACACAATCCAAACTATGAGGAGTAAAACATAAGGAATAAGGAGAATAGCGAGTGTCATATATTACATTTGTTCAAGGGTTGTGATACCCAAAAGTTTCAGAGCTTGTTGCATGGTGCGTAAAGTAGCATCGATAACTATCATACGTGGTGTGCGTTCTTCGTCATGCGCTTTTAATATTGGTACTGTATGGTAATACTCGTTTAGGCATTTTGCGAGGGAATATGCATATCGAGCTATTATAGCGGGGTTGTATTCTTGCGCCGCTTTTGATACTTCTTGAGGGAATACGGCTAGTTGTGTGAGAAGATTTTTTTCTTCAGTAAATATATAATCTGTCTCCCATTTTTTTTGTGCGTGATACTTACCTTTTGTAAGAATACTATGGAATCGTGCATAGGTATATAAAAGATAGGGGCCCGTGTCGCCTTCAAAACGGAGAGCTTCTTCCTTTATAAACACAATCGGTCGCGGTGCGTCTTGCTTTAACATCGAATATTTTAGTGCGGCAATAGAGATAGTCAAAGCACGATGATCAAGTTCTTTTTCAGAGAGATCAGAATATCGCTTCTTTAATTCATCTTTCATGTGTGACGTCAGTTCTTTTTTGAAGTCAGAATAAAGAATATTATCGCCGGTTCGTGATGACATTTTTCCTGTTGGGAGTCTCACTTCGTATACGGGAACATGATGACAATTCTTTGCCTGTTTAAATTTCATCAACGACAACGTTTTAAATAACTGTTGCAAGTGAAGTGATTGCTCACTTCCTACCACATAAATTGCTGTATCTATTTTATGTTTTTTGAATTTTGTTTCCGCGAGTGCAAGGTCCTTTGTTGAATATAATACGGTTCCATCACTACGCAACAAGACCCATACACCAAGATTGTATTTTTCTAGATCCATGATCGTCGCTCCATTACTAATTTTTGCGATTTTCATCCCAACAAGTTTTTTTACTAGTTGTTTTCCTTGTTTCTCAAGATGGGATTCAAAAAAATATTCGTCAAAATGTGTGCTGAGATCTTTGTAAATCGGCTCAAATGCGTCCAAAGAATTTTGTCGAGTGACTTGCCAGAGCTTATTTAATTTTGCGTCAGAACCTTCATCAAGTTTTAGATTGATTTCCTCAACTTCTTTTTGAAAATCGGGTGTCTCAGCGAGTTTTTTTACGGCGTCGACATAAATACTCGCAATCCAGCTCTCTTCTTTCCTCAATGGTTCACTTGAATGATATTTTTGATAGCACCAGATCCATTTTGCGACATGCATTCCGCTGTCACCCTGGTAGTTTGCACGAACAACCGAATTTCCTGTTGTTTCTAAAATGCGTGCGATACTTTCGCCGAGCACCGTACCGCGAACATGGCCGATGTGAAATGCTTTATGAGTGTTTGCTTGTGAAAATTCAACCATTATATGTTTTTTATTTTTTGAAGTCGTGTTTATTCCATTGCTTTGTGAAAGAATTTCTGGAAGAAGCGTTTTTGCAAGTGCATCGGATTTCAAAACGATATTTATGTAGGGGCCTTCTGCGGTAATACTTTCGATAGGAAGCTTTGCAAGAGTTTTTGATGTCTTTATTTGTGCAGCGAGTTCAGTAGCAATGACATTGGGAGATTTTTTAGCGATTGCGGCGAGAGGAAAGCAAACAAATGCAAGATCCCCCATCTCAGTCTGAGGAGGTTTGACGAACAATGATGGAACGACGGGAAACGATGCCGAGAAGCAGGTCTGTATACCTGCTTTGAAAACACGTGAAAGAGATACAAGAAGCACGTCCCACGTATCTACCATGGCGACGCTACGCGACGGAGATTTTTTGCGCGATGTATTCGCTTTCATAAAATTTCAAGTACCTTTATTTTATAACGAAATTTTAATTTTTGCAATACCGAAATGTCATAATTCAGGGTGACAGGGTTTTGGGGTATTGCGCAGTGTTTCCGATGTATTGTGTCTCCTTGTATGTTTGTTGATGTGGAGGTAGGATGAGAACGAAAAGTTGTTTAATTATATTTTAATTTAAGTTGCCGGTTTCGGTAGTTGAGGGAATATTGAATCATGTGTTGAAGGTGAACGATATGAAATTTTTAAATTGAGGTAAAAGAAAACCGATGTCGGTGCGTTAAATTGCACCTTAATCGGTTATTTTATTCCAGTCATCTTCTTCGCTGCGAAGATGATAATTCCAAAAAAGAGTACTGGTCCAACAATAAAGTTGGATAGGGTGAGGAGCGTACTCCCTATTAGGTGCCCGACCATTGCGGGCGCGAACACTACAGCTATAATCCCGATTGTCCATAGGACAATCTTTGGATTATTGGCAGCTGACTGCCAAGTCAAGGGTGTTTTCTTTTTCTTTGCCATTATCTATACCTCCTTTGGCAATGTTGGCTTTTCTTCTTGAAAAGATCCAACAATCAAGTATACTATATTTATTCACTTTTGTCAAGTCTATGCTTACCAAATCCCAAGAAAAGCTCATAATGTCGCTCCACACCAAGAAAGGTCGTGAAATGGCGGATTTATGTTTAGTAGAAGGGAAAAAGGTCATTGAAACGGCGGGAAAGGCGGTAGAATTTACGTTTTCACAGAGCGATACTCGGCAATTTACAAAATTGGTTACTACAGAAACACCACAGGCGATAGCGGGGGTAGCACGTATCCCAGAATGGGATATTAAGGATGTCGTAAAGTCCCCGACTATTGTCGTACTCGACGGTGTCCAAGATCCCGGAAATGTAGGAAGCATACTTCGCCTTTGTTTAGGGTTCAATGCTTCGTTGGTATTGATTGAGTCCGCGGACATTACAAGTCCAAAGGTAGTTCGTTCTTCAGTTGGTGCAATGTTTTTTGTTCCATGGATTGAGTGCACTCGCAGTGAGGCCGATGATCTGATTCAAACGATTAAACGTCCGATATATCGTCTTGAGGCAAAAAAAGATGCGACCAGTATTTCGGTCGCATCGGTAAAAAAACTTGAGAAAGATATTATTATAATTGCTGGGTCAGAAGGTTTAGGAATTAAACTTTCAACGAGCGGTGCTTCTCTGAAAATCCCTCACTCTTCTTCACTTGAGTCTCTCAATGTAGGACATTCACTCGCGATATTGCTCGCGATGCGATATGTCGTGTAAAAAGATGATTACATTTTTTGACATACACAAGTGAGCCACCCCACTTCATTGCGATCAACCGCTTTTGCGCTTTCTTCATACGCAACAATGAGTTCTTTATAATGCTTATGATATCCTTTTGATTCTCCTCGCTGTATTTTATCTTCCAAAATGCTTTTTAATTCTCTATACGTATTGGCCATATAATCAGAGTGATCGGCAACAGAAAGAATACGAAATCCTACTGCTTTTAAAGCAACCTGATATCCAATGAATGAAAAATCAGTGTCAAATAAAAGACGATTATAAACGTATTCCTTTGCAGCCACACTGATAGTGTTTTGGGGTTTAAACAGATCATCGAAAACAAAGAGTCCTTCATCGTCGAGTACTCGATATACTTCTTTTAAGGCTTTCATTTTATCGTGCACATGGTACATCATTGACTGTGATAGTATCCGTTGAAATGAGTCATTCTCAAAGTCGAGATTCTCAGCGTTCATTTCATAAAAATCTACCTTTGTATATATTCCTTTTGCTTTACTCAGATTATATTTTGCTCCTTCGATTCTTTTGGGGCTAAGGTCCATACCTGCGACATGGACGTAGTGTTCTCGTGCCATAAGGAGCGATACTTCCCCATTTCCACACCCCACTTCAAGTACATTCATGTGTGGTTCGAGTTTCAAGGAAGTTAATGCTGACTGTATCATCAAGTAAATCCCCTTTTGAAGATCTGTCTTCGAATCGCAAAATCCCCATTTTACACCCCACTTATCATTCCAGAAGCTTTTGTATAACTCCTCACTTTTGTCATAATACGCTTTCGTTTGTTCGGTTGTGAATTGCATCACTTTTTCCTTTCATGTATTCAATTATAAACGTTCATGTCGTCACTTTCACAAAAAGCGGCGGTTTTGTCAATGCTCCTTTTGGGCTTTCTCAAAAAGAAAAGCACTTCGAAAATGAAATGCTTTTCTCCGGCGATGAATATGACTCTATTTCTCCATAACCCTCACAAAATGCCGCTTACCTTTTTGAATCACAACCCCCTCTTTTGAAAGCGATACATCATACTCAAGATCGTCGACAACTTCATCATTGATCTTTACTGATTTTTGCTTGATGAGTGTGCGTGCTTCGGTTTTGCTTGTCGCGAGTTTTGTTTCTGTGAGCACATCCACCAACGGCATTGTTTTCTTTTTCAACTTCATAACGGGTATATCATCTGGGCGCTTTTGTTGTTGGAATACTTGAATGAATTGCAACTCGGAAGCTTCTGCTTCTTTTTTACTGTGATAGGTCGTCACGATCTCGCGTGCAAGATACATTTTTGCATCGCGGGGGTTTAGTGTTTCCGCTTTTATCTGTCGCGCCATCTCATTTATTTCTTTTTCTGGTACATTGGTGGCCATTTCAAAATATTTCCAAAGGATCTTGTCGGGTATCGACATTACTTTGCCGTATATATCATTGGGCGCATCAGTGATATTGATGACATTACCAAGACTCTTTGACATCTTCTCTGCACCGTCTGTGCCGGGAATGTAGGGAAATAAAATTACATCTTGTTCAGGCATTCCATGTGCATGTTGAACTTCCCGCCCCATGAGCACATTGAACTTTTGGTCCATTCCACCAAGTTCGACATCTGCTTTGATTGCGACAGAGTCATATCCTTGCATCATTGGATATAGAATTTCTTGTGAATGGAGAGGTAAATTATTTTTCAAACGATTGCCAAATGTTTCATGGGCCAAAACGCGGTTGAGTGTTGTGCACGCCATCAATTCAATAACATCACGCAGAGTAAATTTCGAAAACCATTCAGAGTTGCGGTGTACTTCAGTTTTCTTTTTATCAAGAATCGTAAACACTTGAGTTAGATAGAGATCAGCGTTTCGTTTTGTTTCTTCTGGGCTGATAAGTTTGCGTGCTTCTGAGCGATCGGATGGATCACCGAGCTGTGCGGTGTAATCACCTAAAATAAGAACAGCGGTGTGTCCTGCATCCTGAAATTCACGAAGTTTGTGAAGGGGTACCGTGTGTCCAATATGGATCTCTGGTTTATTGGGATCAATACCAAACTTAATGCGCAATTTTTCACCCTTTTCGAGACGTGCTTCAAGGTGTTTACGATCTATAACCTCTGCTACACCACGAGAAAGCAATGAATGAGTGGAATCATGATGAGTCATATAATGTGAATTGTAGTAACCCTTTAGGTATCGTTATTATACCAGTCTTTTTCGCTGTTGCTCCATGCGTACCAATTCATCTTGGTAATTTGCGATTTTGAGATTCATTTCTTGAACAATATTTTCAGGTGCTTTGGCGAGAAATTCCTGGTTTGATAATTGAGTGTTGGTACGGCCGATTAATGCTTCAATATTTGCAATCTCCTTATCAAGTCGGGTCTTCTCTTCTTCGATCTTCATTGAGCTCAATGGGATGAACATTTCTATATCCTCAACTTGCATAAATAAAGCACTGGATGGGCGCTCCCCAATTTCTTGAATGGTAACATTTTTTGCATGAGTAAGGCGAGATATAGTATTGATGTGGGGCGCAATGAATGCACTTCGATGTGGGGTATAGAGAATGACTTCAATTTCTTCTCCTGCGGGAATGTGATTCTCAGCACGTCCATTTCGTATCGTCTGGATGACTTGCTGAATTAATCCAAAATCTTTTTCTACCTGTTCGTTGATTGCTGTGGGATTTGCTTGTGGCCATGCGCGTACCATCAAAAGGGATGGTCGTGATGGTTTTACATCAGGAAATGATGGCAGTGCAAGACGATAGATCTCTTCGGTGACAAACGGCACGATTGGGTGCCAGAGTACAAGAAGCACTTCAAGGATCGAAAGTAATAATGTACGTTTCGCTCCTTCAACTTTGCTGACCTCGATATACCAGTCTGCAAAAACATCCCATGTGAACACACGGAGAAGTTCAGCAGCTCGAGAAAATTCATATTGATCAATCGAAGCGGAGACTTCAATGATGAGTCGGTTGAGTTTACTGATGATCCATAAGTCAGCAAGAGTATAATCCCCTTCTTTGTCATGGGAGTTGGCTGTGAACGTCAATACATACCTACTGATATTCCATAACTTGTTTACAAAATTTCGGTAGCTTTCAATTTTATCTTCAGAAAGACGAACATTGTTTCCTGGTGTCACGCCAATGAGAAGACTGAGGCGCAATGCATCAGTTCCGTATTTTGCAATCATATCTAATGGATCAATCGCTGTTTCTTCGCGTGATTTACTCATCTTTCGCCCGTCCTTGTCTAGCACCATCCCATGGAGGTACACCACTTTAAAGGGTACTTCACCAAGAGCGTATTCTGTCATTAAAATCATGCGTGCGACCCAGAAGAAGATAATATCCCACATGGTCTCTAAAACCGTAGTGGGGTGAAATGTGGCAAGGTCACCTTTTTTAATAATTTTTCCGTCCTTGTATTCGATATTGTCTGGCCACCCAAGAGTGCTAAACGTCCACATGCCGGAGGAAAACCATGTATCAAGGGTATCTTCCTCGTGGGTGAGATTGGTATTATTACACTTTGGACATTTCAATGGATTTTCGATACTCACAATAGTTTCACCACATCCGCCGTCTTTAGTGAGACAATACGATACAGGGATCTGATGGCCAAACCAAATTTGACGAGAGATGCACCAGTCGTGAAGATTTTCCATCCATTGAAAATATTGTTTGTCGAATCGTTCAGGGATGATTTGGATTTCTTTTGACCTCACTGCTCGTAACGCCATTTCTTTGAGAGATTCATCTCTGCCGGCGACTTTTTTATTGACGTCAATAAACCATTGAAGTGAAGTGAGTGGTTCGATGATTGTGTCACAACGATAACATAGACCAACCGTTGAAGTGTGCGATTCTTGTTTTTCTAAAAATCCGGCTTGCTGGAGAGCAAGTCCGACTGCTTCACGCGCAGCAAATCTCTCCATGCCTTCAAATGACTGTATTGCGCCAACATCATATCCTTCTTTTCTTAGTGCATCAAAATTAAGATTTCCTTCGTCGTTGATAATGCGCAAAACACCGAGCCCGTATTTTTTTCCGATTTCAAAATCATTAGGATCATGTGCAGGGGTGATTTTAAGCGCACCTGTACCAAACGTCATGTCTACGTACTCATCGGCAATGATAGGAATCTCGCGATTGGAAAGAGGCAACACAATAGCTCCTCCAATATATTGTTTGTAACGATCATCATTTGGATTTACTGCGATAGCAACATCGCCAAACATTGTTTCTGGTCGAGTGGTTGCGACAGTGATAGATGTGTCACTATTTTTGATGGGATATTTAATATAATAAAATGCGCCTTCGCGATCAGTGTGCTCAACTTCATCATCCGCCAGTGTAGACATACAACGAGGACACCAGTTCACGATGCGCGTTCCTCGGTAGATGAGCCCATCATCGTACATTTTTACAAACATCGTCCGTACTGCGCGCGTCATGGTGGGTTCGAGAGTGTATCTTTCTCTGCTCCAATCACAACTTGCACCAAGGAGTCGTCCTTGTCTGCCAATATCACTGCGCGATTGTTCCACATAATCAGACACCCGTTCAAGAAATTTTTCGCGACCTAGATCATGGCGCGTGATACCTTCTTTTGCAAGAATCTTTTCTACTTTATTGGTGCTGGCGATAGACGCATGATCGGTGCCAGGAAGCCATAATGTTTTATACCCTTTCATCCGATGATAGCGAATCATGAGATCCTGCAAAAAATATCCGAGTGCGTGACCTGTGTGCAGTTTTCCGGTCGCGTTGGGTGGTGGCATGATAATACAATAAGGTTCGGTCGCATCAGGATACGCATCAGGATTGAAGAGACCCGAATCCATCCATGTTTTGTAGATGCGATCTTCGACTGTTTGTGGCTCGTACGCCTTGGGAAGGATGTCAGAATTATCCATAGAAAATAAAGTAAGAATATAGGTACATAGTACCAATTCGCTAGCAGACAAGCAAATTCCCTTTATATTATGAGAAAAACGACGTATTTATGGAAACTGACGTAATATTCTTGACATTTTTACGAAAACATGATATTCTCTAAGTAAGTTGTATCCTTTACAACTGATTTCTGTGAGCAGCACGGTTGCAAACGATGATGCTCAGATAAGGAGACACAGATGATAGCAGAAGACTTTTCGTCGTCACCCTATCAGGGTAATTACGCACCGGGTAGGGGGGCAGAAAAAAGTTTATGGGGGTACTCTAACATCCCAAAGTGTAGCACTAGTGTTCATTCCACAAAGAAACTTCTTCTAGGCCATCCGGCGAAGGAGGAGGACTATATGTGGAGATAACATGATTGCTAATTAGGCGAATATGGATCCGAAACAACTAATGTTGTCTAGGATCCTATTTATTTTGCAAATTTTTCTTGGCGAGTTCAAAGATGATTCCTAGTGTCTTTGCCAAAGTAGAGCTTTCAATAATAACGGAATTCATTTTTCCATCAAAGGTAACGAGGATAATTTTATTATCGACGACCATTACTTCTGCGTGAAAATTAGAATATTCTGGTGGAAGTTTGAAAGAGTTTGTGATGATATCGCTGGGGTCAAGTTCACCTGATACAATGTAGTCAAATACTGTTTTTGACTTCCTCAATGCTTCTTTAAGTGTTTTGGTGTCTTCGGTAGAAATAATTTGCTCTGCTGCAACAAGGTCGGAGATTGCTATCATTTTTTTTGGCTTAGATAACTCGATTTCCTCCAAGATAGCCTTAATCCCCTCTTTTCCTTCAAACATCTTCACTACTGGTCGTTCTCCATGTGCTTTAAGTTTGAGTTCAGGCAAGACGCGGTTAAGATCGCTGATCTTTTCTTTCATTTCCTGTTGTTTGCGCTCAGCATAAGAAAGCAGTTTGTCGGGATCTTCAGATACATAGTATTTCTTTTTTCCTTTCATCAAGCTGGACATCAGCCCTCTGTTGGTGAGGGTCTCAATAGCAACGTATGTCGCTTGTCGAGAGAGCTTTGTCCGTTTCGTAAGGTCGATAACTGTACCGGGGCCCTGCTCTAAAGAAGCGATGTATGTTTTCGTTTCGCTTTCTACAAAACCCAGTGAGTGAAGGATGTGGGAGATGTGTTGCATATGTCCAGCGTATAATGCTTATAATGTTGAGAATATTATAGCACATTCTGACAGAAAGCTTTGTTTTTGACAAGGGTGAGGGGTAACCGTATGATACCTTGGTATGCGCGTATAGCTCAGTCGGTTAGAGCAGTGATCTTATAAGTCACAGGTCGGTGGTTCAAGTCCACCTACGCGCACCAAAAATGTCCTCACTGTGGAGGACATTTTTGTTTAGGAAATATAAGGAGATTGAGGCACTAAATTTGATTTAGTCGTATCAGGGATGTCGGAACACTCAATTTGAACATCTACCTGGTTGGAATTATTGGTATCAATTTTTTGTAATACCCCGTCTTTAAGCAAATATTTTTGTGTTGCGCAATTTGCAAGTTCAAGATTGTGTGTGGCAACAACGATGGTCATTCTTAGTTCCCTGTTCAATGATGAGAATAGCTCCATCATTTCTCGTGCTGTCATACTATCAAGGTCACCGGTCGGTTCATCTGCAATAAGTAAATCGGGGTTTGTAACCAGTGCTCTTGCTATGGAAACGCGTTGACATTCGCCTGTCGAAAGTTGCGAGGGGAAACACGCATTTTTTTCCAAAAGATTGACTTGAGATAGCGCTGCGCATGCGCGCCGTATTCGCTCCTTTTTATTAACCCCCATAGCAAAAAGAGGAAGAGCTATATTTTCTTCTGCGGTAAGTGTTTTAATGAGATTATGTTCTTGAAACACGATAGCAATACGAGATGCAGAAAAGAGCATGTCTCCATCATGTTCTGTGTCGAGAAGTCCGATTATATTTAACAAGGTAGTCTTTCCTACTCCTGACGCACCAGTAATACTAATATAATCTCCAGGATGTATATCGAGCGATATGTTTTTCAAAACAGGAACTATTTGTTTTTCAGTATTAAAAGTCCTTGAGAGATTTGATGCCTGTATGATGGGACTTATCGATGTTGTGTTCATATGTTTAGTGTATTTGCCGTAGTGCATTACTTATATTCATCTGTGAAATGCGCCACGCAAGATGAGCAGACGACATTAATGCTGCAATTATGATAGCAATGATTGTAACCCCGGATACTAAAGGAGAAACAACAAACACAATCCCCTTCCCAATCCAGGGTTGTATGTATGAAAAACCAAATATCGAAAAATATTGAGAGATACAATATCCAAGAAATATTCCGACAGTCCCCATTGTGAATGTCTCAATGATGAGTATTTGTACAATACTGAATTTTTTAAAACCCAATGCGCTCATAGTAACTAACTCCTTTCTTTGTCTGTTGATCGTAGAATACAATATGAGTGCGTATACTATTGAGCCTAGTAAAATGGCGGTGATGGCGAGTGTTACTATCTCCGAACGGGTGAGATGTTGTGTAATTGCAGGATGAGCGGTGTTTTTTTCAATAGAAAGGTCAGGATACTCCTGTGAAATAATTGATTGCACTGTGTTCTTTTGTGCTTGATTGTTAATGTGTATAGTAATACGATTGATGGTATTACCTTGTCCAAGAGCGTGTTGAAGATTAGGAAGAAAGGCATAAGTGATGTTGTCGTCGTCGGTATTCAAATGATTAAGCACGGCGATCACTCGAAATGGCTGTGATTGCAGCATTATTCTGTCTCCTAGCGAAACTTTTGCTGTGGAAGCGATTCCGTCTCCCATGATGAGAGAGGGTTCTTTAGTGAATGTCTCTATATTTCCCTGTTGAAGAGCGTCTGTTTTCCTTTCATTGCGAAGAAAATCAGATGTTACACCTAATATAGTGATTTCCCGTTGCTGGAAAATTGTTGTTGTTGCTAGTATGGGGTACGCGTGATCAATTTCGTGATGAGCGAGTAATTGTTCGGGGACATCTTCAGAAAAATACGCGTTTTGAGAAGGATTTTGGGAATAACTTGTTTTACCTACTGTAAGTAGTCCTCCCTCGGTAGGAAAAGGAATACTATTACTGGTTTGCGTCGTACCACCCAATATAAGTATAGAGGAGGAGATGAGAGTGAGCCCAATAATACAGATTATTGTGCGACGGTGATTCCTCAAAAGAGTAGTAAAAGCGAGAGAAAACATGATAGTTAAAAGCAAAGTTACCTTTTAGTGCCACCATTTTAGCACCTGAAAAGGGATAGGTCAATGGTCTAGTATCCGATTGCATATCGTCATTCATTACATAACATTCTATTTTAGTACAGATTATAGTTTGTTTTATTTATAACAAGATTTGCTACATTATTATGTCTTATTTCAACTTGACAATATTGTAGAATTGTGCTATAGTATAGTCATTGTTAGATATTTTAGTGTTGTGACCCAATGGGGTGGCAAAAGGAGTTTTATAATGCTTAAATCAAAAAAAACTGTTGTTGTGATTTTAGTTGCAGCTTTCCTTTCTGGTCTTGGTGTTGTGGATGCAAAGGCTGAAGACATCATTGACAGTAAGGCTACAGTAGTGGTTGAAAAAATTGCAAGTTTGCCGGATAATCCGAAGGCCTTGAATAAAAGCATCAATAATCGATATAAAAAACAAATCGCACAATTAGTGATAAAGGATTATGTTTTTACAAAGTATGGATTCAGTACTAATAAGGGGATCGAAGTTACTATAGAGAATTTTAAAAAGGCTCTTACGGAATTGATCTTAGTTGCGGCCGACATGAAATTTGGTAACAATGATGGGGTTGCAACACCCGATGAAGTAGACTCAATGATTGCATCTTGCGGTGGAAACCCAGGATTTGAACAGTTAATAGATATTTCTAAGAATTATTCAGTTGAATTTAAATAAATTGTTCCACGTGGAACAATTTGGAAAGTAAAATTATAAAATCGTCGTAAAATAAAGGATATCTCAATCAGGTATCCTTTAATGTTTTCATGATTTCCTAAATCTAAAGGCATTTTGATACAAAATTGTTCCACGTGGAACAATTTTTGGCTCTGAATACGTACTAAGTCGAAGTCGAAAAATAGTAACATGCTGAATTCCAATGATAAATATACAAACTCGGCAAATTAATTTCACTCAAATTGTTCCACGTGGAACAATTTGAACATTTTGAGAAGTAAAAACCCTATAAAATAACAAAAGCTTCCGAATATTTATCGGAAGCTTGGCGAGTATTTAAAATATTACGTGTAAATTGTTCCACGTGGAACAATTTGGAGCTCTTATTTAAAAAGAGATCCATAATGATATAGTTCCATTAAACGTGCTGTCTCGTTTGCATTGATTTCTCTTGCCATCATAAGGTGGAATGTTCGCCATTGGGCGCAACTCTTTTTTTCGGTGGGGGTATACGCATATCTATAGATTACACCATAGTAACAAGCAAATTGTACATGGGCGGGCACAGATATAGGATTAAGCTCAAACACTTTATGGAGATGTGCTGGCACTAAACTGTATTGCCGTGTCATGAGACAGGTATGTGCCATCATCAAATAGTCGTTTTCTCCGTTAGCGCTAACTTTTGTGAAGTTTGCAACGTTTTGAAGTGAATGACTGATAAGACCTTTCTTTGAGAAGGCGATTACTTTCTGTTGAAGCGGACACAGTTTGGTTGGAAGTTTCTTGGAGGTGAGTCCATCGCACGCACGAGAAACAAGTACAGGGTTAATTTTTTCAATATTGTATTTTTTTCTCTTATAGCCTCTATTGATCTTAAAATCTGCAATACGGTCAACTAGAGTAATGAATGTTTTAATGATTTCAATGAACAAAATAATAATTGGGTACATGAAACGCATCGTGAGCACCTCCTTTATATACTCTTAGATAAACTACTTATTTCAAATATACAGTGAGATAGGCAAGATTGCAAAAATGTTCCACGTGGAACAATATGCGTCGCACAATATTCTGAGTATAAAGAAATTATTATATTTGGGGGGATTTTGTGCGTTTCAGACACACTCAAGTTGTCTATGCTATACTATAGATACCATTTCGCTTTCTATTTTTTACACAATCGTATGTCAGAACAAGCCCTTCGAGGGGGCACCGCACTCATTGATCCCCTCACGATCCTTTCTCATCTTGATATTCATGACGGAGACACTGTCGCCGATCTTGGGTGTGGCGGCGGCGGACATTTTGTGGGACCTCTTGCAAAGGCCGTGGGTGCGAAGGGAAAGGTTTATGCCGTAGATATACAGAAAAACGTGCTAAAACTTGTCGAGGGAAAGATGAGACAGGAACACATTTTGAATGTTATTCCGGTTTGGTCTGATTTAGAAAGGGGAGGGATTGCTGATATTCCATCGGGTTCGTGCGACTTGAGCGTCCTTATAAATATACTGTTTCAAAACACAAAACACGACCGCATTGTACAAGAGGCAAGTCGCATGATAAAGTCGATGGGTCGCGTCATGGTCATTGATTGGAAGACCTCCGGTTCTCCATTTGGACCCCCTTCAGATCGTCGCGTTTCAGCGCAACAAGTGAAAGATATTGCTCAGGTTTTGAACTTATCGCTTTTGGAAGAATTCGACGCAGGACCTTATCATTACGGACTTATTTTCAAGAAATAACAGTATACAAGTATGATTGCACCCCATTTGTATGATTTTCATTATTGGTTTTCTTCTCGCCCGTTCCCTTTAAGTAACAGAGGGGTATATATTTTGCTCTTTATTTTTGTTGGAATGATTGTTGCGGATATTGTTCTGCGAATAATTGCACGGAAAAAGAGGAAAACGAGAGATGTACTCACTAAACGCATTGTTTCGCGCGTTTGCATCTGTCTTGAAACAATGTCAATTTTTGGGTTAATTCTCCTATTTTTTGCATTTGAGGGTATTCCTTTGCTTGGGGCGCGCTATTTCCTTCTTGTATGGGGGATAGGTTTGTTGGTGTGGGTATTATCAATCGCACATGAATCATACGTTCGCAACCCCGCGAAGCGCGCTGCGGCAATCAAAAAAGGTGAGTTTTCCAAATACTTCAAAAAATAACGGTTCATCATTGCTTCGAAAGAAGGTTGGCGTATTTGGTGAACAGCTAGCGTGTGAATTTCTTGAGCGAAAAGGATACGATATTCTTATTCGCAATTTTTGTGTTCGAGGAGGGGAAATAGATATCATCGCGCGAAGGGAACAAGACTTGATTGTTGTCGAAGTGAAAACGCGAACTTCAACAGTATATGGGTTTGCCGAAGAGGCGGTCGACAGGAACAAAAGAAACAGTATGAATAAAGCGCTATCGGCCTATCATGCGCCATTTGCTTTTCGATATATTCGGTTTGACATTATAGCGATTGATATTGATACGCATAGTAGCTCCGCAAAAGTTAGGCATTTAAAAAATATTATCTTCGATTAGTTCGTGGGGATAATTATTTAAGGGAGATATTCCATATATGGTATACTAAACAATAACCATCTCATGGAATATATTTTATGACATATAGTACTATTCGAAACTACGGATCCGGAGCCATCATTGCAAGTCTTGTGTTTGCTCTGGTATTAGGGTTTACCAACATAGTAAATGCGGGAATATTAAGTGGAGTAAGCGACACTATGACGCGCTTGCGGTTGAATCAAAGCGCAGACCATTCTATTGTTTTCACTCTTCCTGGTGGAATCAACTGGGACTCTACCGGTGGTAACGACGACATAATTTTTGATTTTCCAGAGGCTGCTACCGATTTTGCTGAAAGTGGAACATGGCAAACGTCTGACTTTACCGCCAATGACGGTAGTTTGTTAACAGTAAGTGATATTACGGTGAGTGCGGGTTCACTAACGTATCCCACATGTGGAACGGGTGTTGTTGTAGCTGTCGATACCACAAATTTAAAATTTGGATTTAGGCGGTGCACCGGCGCTAGCGCAGACGCTGCCGCGGTTACTATTGGTATACTGGGAGCATCGGGAGGAACAGGCACTCTTTCGAACGGTACAGCGACAGGATCAAAAGCAGTCGCTATCTCCATGACCGATGAGGGGGTGACTGATGCTCATACGGGTAATTTTGCTGTGTCACTCGTTGATGACGATAGCGCTTCTATAACGGCAAGCATCACACCAGCACTGAGTTTTGATATCGATACAGCAACTTCGCACATAGAAGTAAGTGGAACTCCTACACCCTACTCTGTTGCAATGGGAACGTTAACTCCGGGCGTTGTAAAAACTTCTGACGATTCGACTATTAATTCAATCTTTCTTGATTTAGGGACTAACGCGTCAGTCGGAGCGGTGGTAACATTGATGGGTGCTAATGGGGGGCTTAAAAGTGTCGCCACAAATCACACTATTACTACTTCCTACGGTGGAAGTGCCGTCGATCTCAATGCGCAACCAGAAGGTTTTGGGGTTTGCGTAAAATCAGCTACTGCTTCGGAAGGTGCTCTGACTGCTGTTGCGCCGTATAATGGGAGTTGCAACGCAACTACGCACAATATTGGTGGAATTGATACTACTACTGCCCGCAGTATTATCACAACAACGAATGCCCCTGCTGTCGGTGGGGATGTTGAGATAATGCTCAAAGCAAAGGCTCAAGCAATAACCCCTGCTGCTGTTGATTATTCTGAAACATTGACCTTTATTGCAACAGGTACATTCTAGTACTCCGCAATTTAAATGATAACGACGCGTATTGTTATGAAAAAGTACGCTCTATTTGTTGGGGCTTTATTTATTCTCCCTTTGGTTTTTTTTGCACCCCGCGCTCATGCATTGCAATTATCGCCAACTATTTTTGATATTTCTGCAAAACCAGGTCAAACGATTGTAAAATCAGTTCGTCTTGGAAATGAAACAAAAGAAGATTTAACATTGACCTACCAAACAGGTATTTTCGAAGCAGCTCCGGAAGGTAATGGAGTACCAAGACTTCTACCGGCGCCTAAAGATATAAATTCGATTGCTAATTGGATTTCAGTTACAACACCACAAATAACGTTGCGGCCTGGTGAAAAGGTAGATGCGCCGTTTACTATCACTATTCCAGAAAATGCAGAACCAGGAGGACATTATGCATGGATTGCCTGGAATGAAGCTCCTGGAAAAACCGACGGTACTGGTGTTGCAATATCGTGCGGGATTGCAACACAAATTCTTTTACGAGTTGATGGTGATGCGAAAGAAGGATTAATCCTTCGGAGTTTTAGTACAAAAGATGGAAAAACAAATTTTGAAAAATTGCCAGTATCGTTTGTTGCCACTATTTATAACGATGGGAACGTACATGAAAAACCGCGCGGTGAGGTGGTTATAAAAAATATGTTAGGCTCCACGGTTGGAAAGCTTCCTTTTAATGATGTAAAAGATACCGGTAACATATTACCAAAACAAGATCGTAGTTATAATGTTGAATGGAACAATGGAATTGCTTTTGGAAAATACACGGCACAGTTGAATGCACAGTATGCTGATGGAAAAACTATATCCGGAGAGGTACATTTTTGGGTACTCCCAAAAGTCCTATTTGCGGTATGGTTATTAATTATTACTATTGTGTCTTTCATAATCATTATGGCAGTAGTGCAAGCCATAAAGAAAAAAAATAAGAGGATTGTGACTAAGTAATATATTTTTTACCAAGAGAGTAAATTTTGATTGTTTAGAGCTGGTAAAGGGTGCTATAATAATTTTAATTATGCATCGATCAATTTTTCATCGTGGAGTATCCGCGTTTATATTTATTCTTCTGGTAATTTTTGCTTACGGAAATATTTTGGATACACAAGCCTTGTCGGTAACACAAAGAAAAGATATTCTCTCTCGATTGAAAGTAGGCACCCTTTCAAATCATACCATTGAGTTTACCGCGATTAATGGGGTGGCAGTTGGAGAGACAGTAACAGTGTTATTTCCTATTGGTTTTTCCATTCCTGGTGCTCTTGATTATACTGACGTTGATGTGTCGTATGGTCCTTTTACTGGAACGGAAAATGAATTAGCTATTGCTGCGGCGGCTGGTGGGGGAGCGTGGGGTGCATCGTTTACCGGGCAGACACTGACTCTTACGGCAGGAACAGTCGCGATACCAGCAGGTTCAAGGATCGCAGTTGAAGTAGGAACGAACGCGACGATAGGTACTGTTGGAGATTTGCAGATTACAAATCCAGCCATAGCAGGTGAATACGTGTTAATAATTGGAGGTACATTTGGCGGTGATGGGGAAATCGCTGTCCCTATTATAAATGATGATCAGGCAGGTGCTGTTGCTGCGGTGAGCCCTATGATGGTGTTTGATCTCGATATAGGAACCGCGGTAGGAGAAAGTACGCCACCGTACACGTTTGATCTGGGAACTTTAACTGCGGGACAAGTGGTGAGCTCTGGTACTGGTATTCCTGAACGTCCACGTATAATGATGGAATTAAAAACAACAGCGGCAGGAGGTGCTATTGTTACCATCGAAGGTATAAATGGTGGAATCAAAAGTGCATCGCAAAATCATATCATTACTACAACTGATAGTGGTAGCGCAGTAACATTGGATGGTAGTACTGAAGGTTTTGGTGCGTGTGTAGCTTCTGTATCTGCTATTTCGGGAACTATTGAAGGGGTAGCTCCCTATAATGGAGCATGTAGTATCTCAAGTCATGAAGTGGGAGGTATTACTACCGCGCCACGTACTATTGTTGATACCGCCAATGGCCCTGCGCTTGGAACCGATAACAACAGCGCTCAAATATTTTTGAAAACATCAATTACGCCGACTACTCCGGCGGCAAATGATTATTCAGAGATTATTTCATTTGTTGCGACCGGTACTTTTTAGTGCCAGAAATATATTAGTAGGAAACTAAATTGCTTTTTCAATATGAAATCAAAAAATTATTTCATTTCTGCATTTTTTTCAGGCGCATCGCTGGCAATTTTGTTGATACTATTTTTTCCACTCAATTTATTTGCGGCATCGTTAGCATCAATGAGCGATACTCTGAGCTCACAAAAGGCGGGAGAACTTTCTAACCATCGTATCGCGTTTACGAGTCCAAGCGGAATGTCTTCGGGTACTATCGAGGTAGATCTCAGCTCGGTAGTTAGTACAACAGGAAGTGTGAACGAAACAGATATTGATTTATCGTATGGGTTGAGTGGTAGTGAAACTTCAGCCGCACTTACACCGACGGCCTCAGCAGGTACGTGGGGTGCCGTGGTCAACTCGTTGACGAAAAAACTTACCTTAACATTTCCTCTTGTAACGTGTGGTGTCTCTCCTTGTGGTGTCCCTATCGTACCAGGAAATAAAGTAATCATTAAAATAGGTACGAACGCTACGGGGGGCGATGCACAAATGACAAATGCAGCAGTGGGAAATAGTAAGTTAGTGAGGATAGATGCGGGGACCGACAGTGGTACTCTTGCGGTCGTCTTGGTAGACAGCGGATCTATAGGGGTAACGAGTGATGCAACGAGTGGCGCAACAGGACCAGCTTCACCTACTGGGTTGGGTGCTACATTGTTCAATTCATCACAGGCGTCTCTTTCGTGGACTGACAATGCAACAAATGAATCTTCTTTTACTATTGAACGCAGCATCAATGGAGGTACATTTGCTGTACTGACTACCGTAGGGGCAAATGTGAATACTTTTTTAGATAGTAATGTAGGCGCGGGAAACTCATATTCATACCGAGTACTTGCTTCCAATAGTACAGGAAATTCTGCGTATACCAATTCAGCAACTGTATCGATTCCTGCTGCCGGTGCAGTGGAGGTTGGGGGGAGCGGAACACTGTTGCCATCGGGAACTACAGGTAGTGGAAGCGGTGCGAGTACAGGAGGGTCAGCGCCGAGTGATGCCGGTTTTACATCGACTCCAACTCCTTGCACGGTAAGTTGTCAGCTTGGTTGTCCATGTAGTGGTACTACTACAGGAGGAGGATCAAGTTCACCGGCCCCCACGGATAGTGGAACAGGAACGGCAGGTGGAACAACGACAGGCAGTGGAACAGGAACTTCTGGGGGTACGACAGGAACAGGTACAACTGGTGGGACTACTGGCAGCGGAGCAGGTACGTCAGGTGGCACAAGTACTACTTTGGGAGGAGATGCACTTGCGGGAGTACCCTCCATATGTGTGGTGTCAGGTTCTTTAGGTTGTACAAGTAATACTACTCGCCCACCTTCTCAATCATGTTTGGAAGCGCCTGTTATTGAAGCAGTAACAAAAGAGGCCCAAATTGATCTTGAGTGCCATGGGAGTTCTCCTGCAGAGTTATTGTTTGTTATTGAGCGAAGTGTCTCCGGATCTCCCTTTGTTCAAATTGGGAGTACTCCAGCGAACCTTACAACTTTTAGTGATACGAGTGTAGATCCGAGTACTACGTATTCATATCGAGCTCGTGCAACCAATGCTGACTGTCAGTCTCCTTATAGTAATGTTTCAAGCGCCAGGACATTTGCTAGTGGAGAATCGGGTGGAGCAATTTCGGGCGATACAGGCGGCGGAGGTGGTGGCGCAGGCGGCGGAGGGGGAGGCGGTTCAGGTGGCGGCGGAGGTGGTGGCGCAGGCGGCGGAGGGGGAGGCGGTTCAGGTGGCGGAGGTGGTGGTGGTGGTGGTGGTTCAGGGACTCCATTGTATGGTACTGCTTTTTTTGGCGACCCATCATCGTGGGGTATGACTGAAGTGAATGGAGCAAGTTCTCCCTATGCGAAGGGTCAATTTTGTGCGCGCAAATTGACTGCCATAACTCCGTGTGTTAAGACCGCAGGGTTGCCAGTGGCAGTATCCCAAATGAACATGAGTGTAGGTGGCACTGTATATCCATTATCGTTTGATACTGCTAAACAATGCTATACGGGTACCATACCTATCCCCCCTGCATTAGGTGTATATCCATTAACACTTAATGCCACCTATGTAGATGGAACGACGACGACCGTTAACTCAGTAATTTCAGTTCGTTCAACCTGCCGTTTTTTCATAGAGGCGACAGTAACAGAAGACGCCGTTAAAAAAGTTATTGAAAAAGTTCAAATTGCCGCAACTAATCTCAACGACTTAGCCGATTCGTTTGGTCGAGGCATGGGAGGCGGAGGATCAGGTGGTGGCTTGGGTAGTGGCCGAATAGGTGAGTTGATCGGACAGAGTCAAGGACTCCTGCAAACATTGTCGATATTTGCAGCAGGGAGTCTCTTGCTGCTCGTACCTTCGTATTTGGGAAATGTATCGAGTGTCGTGAGATATGCTGCGCAGGGGTTCTCAAATCTTTTCTCACTGTTTGGGTATAAGAAGAAGCGACGCAAGCGATGGGGTGTTGTGTATGACGCATTTAGCAAGGAACCTGAAGCGTTGGCAATTGTACGTTTGTACGATGTCACTACTAATAAGGTCATAGAAACACAAGTAACTGACCAAACAGGACGATTCAGCTTCTTCACGCAGCCTGGTACATATTCCCTCAGTGTAACTAAAGTACCCTTTGTGTATCCTTCAGGAGTGGTAAGGGGACGAACTGATGGTAAATATGCAAATGTTTATCGAGGTGAAAATATTGTTATCCGCAATGATGATGATGAAATTTCCGTTAGTATCCCCATTGACCCCAAGAGGAGGGAGCGTATCAAAGAGGGTTCATTTATGGATGCATTCTTGGATGTACTTGAACGTGTTGGGCCATTCGTGGCAGTGCTCAGTTTTGCAATCAGTATCACGTTAGTTCTCTATACACCAAGTGTACTCAACGTTGCGATCTTCATCATCAATACGATACTAATACTACTACAATTCTTGGTAGTTCCTCATTTGAGGAAATCGTGGGGAATTGTATTTGATGATGCGACATTGATGCCTCTCTCATTAGCCACCATTTCTCTTTTTGATGCAAATAGTAATAAGTTATTACGATCTCGATTGTCAGATTATCAAGGACGATTTAATTTTCTTGCACCTCCGGGACACTATAAAATATTGGTGACACGCCCCAACTATCAGTTCCCTTCTGCAAATCACAAGATAAAACGATACAAATATTTGTATTATGGAACTGAGGTTGAAGTGAAAAAAGAAAATGAAATCGTGAGGGTAAATATTCCAATGCATAAACGCAATGTTACACCAGGAAGTGGAGAGGCTCAGGAGGTTGCCAATCCAGAAATCTCGTGATAGCGTGAGGGAAGTGAAATAATAATATATTCTATGGCAATAAACTTGTACAAAGATATTTCGTCGTTTGCTGATGAGGAAAAAGGAATTTTCCATGTAGTCGTTGATGTTCCAAAAGGTGGCAGTAATAAGTATGAGTATGATGAAGTGGCAGGCTACTTTGCGCTCGACCGTGTTCTTCATCACCAGATGTTCTATCCATTCGATTACGGATTTATTCCACAGACACATGCCGGCGATGGTGATGCCGTGGATGTATGTTTGTTGGTAACGTATCCAACATTTCCTGGGTGTGTGATTAAAGCTCGCGCGATTGGATATATCAAAACTGCTGATGAAAAAGGAGAAGACATGAAAATCATTGCAGTACCCGCTGACAAAGTTGATCCTCGTTTTAAGGAGATTCAAAGTATTGGAGATCTTCCTTCACATTTTCAAGAAGAACTTCTGATTCACTTCAAAGAAATTAAAAAGCTTGAGAAAGAAAAATATGCAAAAGTAGAAATTGGTGGCTTTGGCACGAAAGAAGAAGCATACGAAATAATTAGAGAGGCTCAGAAAGTGTTTTCTGAAAAGCATTAATTTGTGAGTGTTCCTACCAAAGAAGGCGCTGAACGGATTCTCTACAAAGGGCGAATGATTGAAATTGTTGAACAAGACATGCTTATTGGTGAGAAGACAAAGACATTTGAATTTGCGCGTCGCGCACCTGGTACTCGGCTGATCATCCCCAAAGGTGATCAGCTTTTGTTGACCCGAGAATATCGCACTGAGATCTCTGATTGGGATTATCGCCTCGCTGGTGGTAAAGTATTTGATTCTCTTGATGAGTACAATGCATTTTTACAAACAGGTGAAGATGTCATGCCACAAGCAATGATCGCAGCAAAGAAGGAAGCGGTCGAAGAAATGGGCATTATCGTCGATTCACTTTCGCACATTGCGACATCCCACTGTGGTGCGACTATTGAATGGGATTTATTCTATTTTGTCGTCGATGGTTTTCATAATGACAGCGACGGTCAGCATCTCGAATTGGGGGAGCACATCGAAGTAGTCGAGGTGCCTCTCGAACAAGTAAAAGCAATGTGCTTGGACGGGAGTATCAAAGAAGATCGTAGTGTGGCCGTATTATTACGATATTTGCACGGAAAAGGGGAAGTATAGGTCTGTTTTCCTTATATCTACATGTAAATCAGGTATTTCTATAAAAGCCTATATTTATAGGCTTTTTATGTCTATAATATTCTTGACAAAAGTAGGGTTTTGTGCTATACTTTAATCATAAAAGCTTATATTTAAGTCTTTTATAAACAAATCAAAACATTATAATTTAAGGTTAAATAGGAGAATAGGAAGATGAAGTTGAAAAGAGAAGAACTTATAGCCATTTTTACAAAGGCTATAGATGGCAATGTTATTGCCATTGATACTGCCACCGAATTTCTTGAAACACATTTATATATCGGAGATTATGATAATCTTCGTACTATAGATGCTGAAACGAGTCTTGAAGTTGAAAAACAGAAAGATTTCCTTAAAAAGGAATTTAACATGGATATTGTCGTGACCCCTAGTATGATTCCCGTAAAACCTGAAGGTACAACAAGACTCATTGTTGTACCAAAGGGATTCAAATCAAAAATTGTTTTGGATAAGCTGGCATCTAAGGATATAGTAATAACAAGTAAATACGAGGATCTTGATACTGCATATCCTAGCGGAAGGAATCCAAACAATAAATCATACGCAATCTGGGTGAATGATGAAGATTCTGGGGAGATTCACAGTGTGTTGAGGTGTAGTATGACCGAGGAAACTTTGTTGGAACACCTCCTTCATGAATTAATTTATTTTTCAGAAAAAGCCACATTACTGAATATCGATTCTGTTTTCTGTAAAGGTTCGGAAGGTGCACAGGGCACCTCAACGCCGATTGTAACTTCGATTAATGGGGAAGTCAGAATCAAATCGTTTGCTACTGTACGTGACGTAACGGTGCGTGTCTCAAGAGCATATTAATAATAAGAAACTTTCTAAGGTGTATAGAATATACATTCTTAGATTCGTTTTTCATAGTATGAATAAAACTATTCGTATTCTGAAAGAGCGAACTGAACCCTGAAGACACTTCTTCTTTTATAATTGCAATCATTGAGTATATATCACAACCATATGATGTGTTCTTGGTGATGGCAATTATTTTAAAAAAGGAGATTATAAAAATGAGTGATGTATCTAAAGGGGCTACCACGGCAGGATTAAGGAAAAAAGATAATATTATTGGGTGGCTATCAATTTTTGGGCTACTTATTACTACTATAGCTCTCTATCTTGCTTGTGCGTACGAACCAATAGGGGGATATGAAGCAGTTTTAGAGAAAAATCATGTTAATGTTGGACGATCTTTATTTTGGCAAAAAAGTATTTACATTCCGACCTCTGGTGAAGTTATAAGTTGCAATCTTGTTGATGAAAAATATAAGGTTGTTGTAGATAAAAAAGAAAAAGAAATACGAATTTCGGGGTTAATTTTTTATTGTATTCGACCCAATATCCATCATGATGGAGAGGAAAATCGTGATTCAAGGGAGGGCGAAGTTGTACTTGGTGTCATAGGATCTCTACCATAGAGATAATCAATCATAAAAAGATCACAGTAATTATGCTGGGATCTTTTTAAATACAAATACAATCCCGTACCCCTTCTTGACTTTTACTCAGGTAACCGATATACTCGGTACAACGATAGTTTATGATTGTAAACTATCTTTTTTTATTCAAAATCCCTCTAATTTAAGGTATTTATATACTATGAATAACCCAATCGCTTCTGCTATCAAGCAGGTCTGTGATGAGAAGAATATTCCTCAAGAGTACGTCATTGAGGCTCTTGAGTTTGCGTTGGCCGCCGCCTATCGTAAAGATTTCGGTGAGAAAAATCAGAACGTCAAAGCAGAGTTCGATTTGATGACCGGTGAGTCTCGAATTTTTGATGTGAAAACAGTTGTTCGTGATTATACAACCGAGGAACTTGAAGCACACATGGCAAAGTATACTGAAGGAAAAGATCATGAGATCGATCATGAAGATAAAGATGGCGAAAAACGCTTTAACCCAAAAACGGATATCATGATTTCCGAAGCAAAAGCATTGAAAGCCGATGCAGAAATCGGTGATGTGATAAAAACAGAAATGCCGGTAACTGAAGAGTACGGTCGTATGGCAGCGCAAACTGCAAAACAAGTTATCATTCAAAAACTTCGCGAAGCAGAACGTGATTTGGTATTCGAAGATTTTAAAGATAAACAAGACACATTGATCATGGCAACGGTACAGCGCAAAGAAGCTTCACGTGTGTTATTGGACATCGGTCGAGGAACGGCAATCATGCCTAACGAAGAACTTTCTCCTCGTGAACGATATATGCCTGGCGATCGCATAAAAGTATATGTAGTGTCTGTTGCGAAAGGAACACGTGGTCCAGAAATCATTGTTTCTCGCGCACATGTAAATATGTTACGAAAAGTTTTTGAATCAGAAATCCCTGAAGTTGAAAGCGGAGCCATTGAAATCAAGGCAGTCGCCCGCGATGTCGGAGAACGTGCAAAAGTAGCTGTCATGGCACATCAAGAAAATATTGATCCGATTGGTTCCTGTATTGGTCAGAGAGGAAGTCGTATCCAGACGGTGATCGCAGAATTGGGTGGTGAAAAAGTAGACATCATCCAATATGACGAGGACATGTCGACGTTTATCATGAACGCCCTTTCTCCAGCAAAAGTATCTCGTATCGAGTTGGATGAGGCGACCCATCGCGCACGAGTGTTTGTCAAAGATGACCAGCTTTCACTTGCGATTGGTAAAGGCGGTCAAAACGTTCGTTTGGCCTCACAATTGACACATTGGAATATTGAAGTAGTATCAGAACAAGGGGAAGTAGTTGCTACACCAGAAGAAGCAGAGACTCCAGAAGCATCAATCGAACCAGAAACAGAAGAAACTACCCCAGAAATCGTTACAGAATCGAAGGAATCTACCGAAGAGACCGCTTAACCACATTAATTAACTAATTCATAATTTAAATCATAATCGGTATGTCTACGAACGTAATTCAAGAAAGCGCAACAGCTCCAGAACGTGAAGAATATAAGCAATTACTACAAGAATTTGGTGCTCAACTTCCTAAAATAGGAGACATGGTTGAGGGTACGGTTATTGGCATGGGAAAAAATGAAGTTCAGGTTGATATTGATGGTATTGCCAGTGGTATTGTGCGTGGATATGAGCTTATTGACGAGTCTGAAGAATATTCAACTCTTTCTATTGGTGACCATGTTGTGGCCACTGTTCTTGATTTGGAAAATGAGTCGGGTGCTATGGAACTTTCTTTCCGATCAGCAGGTCACAAGAAAGCTTGGGATCGGTTGTCTGGCCTTGTAAAAGCAGGTGATATTGTTCAAGTACAAATCACAGAAGCCAACAAAGGTGGTCTTATGGTGGTACTCGGAAAGACCAAAGGTTTCTTGCCTGTTTCACAATTGTGTCCGGAACACTATCCTCGTATTCAAGGAGGTGATAAGAATAAAATTCTTGAGCGTTTGAAGACCTATGTTGGCCAAATGTTTGATGTCAAAGTGATCGACGTCAATGAACAAGATGAAAAACTCATTGTATCTGAAAAGTCAGTGTGGGAAGAACGTCAGAAAGATGTCATTGGAAGTTATAAGCTTGGTGATATTATTGAGGGGACCATTACGGTGATTACTGATTTCGGAGCATTTGTTGAATTTGGTGAAGGACTCGAGGGTCTCGTTCATATTTCAGAAATTGCATGGCAGAGAATTGATGACCCACGCGATGTAGTTGTTCGTGGCCAAAAGATCAAAGCGCAGATTATTAAAATTGATGGTTCAAAGATTTTCCTTTCAATGAAAAATTTGATTGCTGATCCTTGGAAGCACGTTGCCGAGAAATACGTTTTGGGCCAGAAAGTGACAGGAAAAGTTCTCAAGATTAATCCGTTCGGTTTGTTTGTCGAATTGGATCATGACATTCATGGATTGGCTCACGTCTCTGAACTTACCGCAAAACCCGATGCGAATCCATTTGATGTCGCAAAAATCGGTGATGAATTAACTTTTCGTATTGTTTCGATCAAACCTGAAGAACACCGCCTTGGTTTGAGTCTCAAAGCCCTCAATGATCCTGATTCAAAATATACAGAAGCAGCAGCAACTGAAAGTGAAAGCGCTCCCGTGTCTGAAGCGGTGGTTGCACCTGAGGCAACAACAGAAGAGTCTTCAACTCCTGTAGTCGAGTAAATTGCGACACAACAACTTGAATCTGCCTATGAAACCAATTGTAAAAAACATCGTTATTTTTTTTGTGGTCGTCATTGTGGTAGGCGCTGCACTGAGTCTATATAATGCCGCCCCCATCAGCAAACCAAAAACAGCAGGGATGGAAACGTTGATTTCTCAGATTAATGAAGAAAAAGTAAAAGCAATAGAAATTCAGGGAGATAGCCTCCATATAACATTGAGTGATGATTCAAAAGAAGTCGTCCGCAAGGAACCGACTGAATCCTTTAGTGAGGTAGTGAAAAATTACAATCTTGATCCGGTAAAAGTTGCGAAAGCCCACCCAGAAGTGAAAGGTGATGGCGCAGGTGCATGGGCAGTTGCAATTTTGCCGTTCGTTTTGCCTTTTCTACTGTTGATTGCTCTCGTATATATCATGAGCCGGCAGATTCAGGGTGCAAACTCACGTGCAATGATGTTTGGTTCATCTCGTGCACGCAAGCTTGAAGCGGATAATAAAAAAAATAAGATCACATTCAAGGATGTGGCAGGCGTTAAAGAATCAAAAGAAGAATTGAAAGAGATTGTTGAGTTCTTAAAAGATCATAAGAAATTTACTGACCTTGGAGCAAAAATTCCAAAAGGAGTGTTGTTAGTAGGACCTCCAGGAACAGGTAAAACTCTTCTTGCTAAAGCAGTAGCGGGCGAAGCTGACGTTCCTTTCTTTCACGTTTCAGGTTCAGAGTTTATCGAAATGTTTGTAGGGGTTGGTGCGAGTCGTGTTCGCGATCTGTTTGCACGAGCAAAAAAAAGTGCACCATGTATCGTTTTTATTGATGAAATTGATGCCGTGGGTCGTCAACGTGGAGCAGGTCTTGGTGGTTCCAACGACGAGCGAGAACAAACGCTCAACCAAATTCTCGTAGAGCTCGATGGTTTTGAGCCGAATGACAATGTGATCGTTATCGCAGCAACAAACCGTCCTGATGTGTTAGACCCTGCTCTTCTTCGTCCTGGTCGTTTTGACCGTCGTGTCTATCTTGATCCTCCGAGTATCAATGATCGTGATGAAATTTTGCAAGTTCATTCTCAAAAGAAGCCATTGGCGGCAGATGTATCATTGCGACGAATCGCTGAGCGCACCCCAGGGTTTACGGGTGCGGATCTTTCGAATCTTCTTAATGAAGCGGCTATTTGGACAGCGCGTCATGATCGTAAAGAAATTACCCAGGATGATATTCTCGCGAGTATAGAAAAAGTCATGCTTGGTCCAGAACGAAAGAGTCACATCATCTCCGATGAAGAGAAAAAAGTCACTGCATACCATGAAGCGGGTCATGCATTGATTTCACATACATTGAAAAAAGCAGGATCGGTGCAAAAGGTCTCTATAATTTCTCGTGGCCGTGCAGCAGGGTATACCTTAAACATGCCTACCGAAGATAAATACTTTACACGAAAGAACGAATTCTTGGCCGATCTTGCTGTTATGATGGGAGGCTATGTTACCGAGGAGTTTATTTTCGGTGATGTGAGCACGGGTGCACACAATGATCTTTCAAAGGCTACCGATGTAGCACGCAGAATGGTGACTGATTATGGTATGAGTGCATTAGGTCCCCAGACATTTGGCCATGACGACGATGCAGTGTTCTTGGGTCGCGATATGGTTGCACGTCGAAATTATAGTGAAAAAACAGCAGAGCAAATTGATGAACAGGTACATATTTTCACTACCGATGCATATAAGGCTGCAAAAGAGGTTATAACGACCCATCGCGCAAAACTTGAAGAGATTGTACAATTACTCTTAGAAAAGGAAACCATTGAGCAAGAAGAGTTCGCTCGCTTCTTTCCCGCATAAGGTATTAAACACAACTTCCATGCCGTCAACTCCATCGCCCCATGCAGGGCAAGCGTTTCAGGATGTTCAAGATAAGTTTGATGAGAAGATGCACAAAATGTCTCAAGAGAAACTTGAGCGTGATGCGCAACAATTCGCAAGTCAGTTAGGACTCGAATATATTTATCTTGTCGGTGTTGTTATTGCACCCGGATATTTGGAGATGATTCCTCTTGAAACATCAAAACAATATCAGTTGGTATGTTATCAAGCGCAAGAGGGAGTTCATTTTCTGGCTGCCGTTGATCCGACAAAACAAGAAATCAAAGATTTTATAAAGGAGTTTGAAAACAAGACTCATGGAAGAACAGAAATGCGGGTCATGTCTGAGGCGAGTTTTGAAGCAGCCATGAAGGTGTATGCAACTCTTCCTGCGTTTATCCCGGATGTAAAAGGGGTAGAGATATCGCAAGAAGATTTGGATACATATAAAGCAGGTTTTAGTGATATTCGAAAAATTCAAGATCATATTCAAGATGTAAACCTTACCGAGGTAATTACATTGCTTGTTGCGGTGGCGCTTGCATCAAATGCATCTGATATCCACATCGAAGCGGAAGAAGAGGGGGTACATTTTCGCCTGCGTATCGACGGTGTGCTCCATGATGTTGCAAAATTGCCTCCTGACGCGTGGCGCAAGATTATTTCACGTATCAAGCTTCTTGCGAAAGTGAAAATAAACGTGACTGATCGTCCTCAAGACGGGCGGTTTACTATATTCTTAAAAAATGACGAGGTAGACGTCCGTGTATCAACACTCCCCACTAGTTATGGTGAAAGCGTTGTTATGCGTTTGTTGCGATCGTCGGGGGCAGGACTTCAATTTTCTGATTTAGGGCTTACCGACTATACGTTTAAGATTTTAAAGAGAGAAGTAGAAAAGCCAAATGGCATGTTGATTACAACTGGACCGACGGGATCAGGTAAGACAACCACGTTGTATGCGATTTTGAATCATCTCAACTCGTCGGAGGTTAAGATTATTACCCTTGAAGATCCGATTGAATATAAAATGAAAGGGATTAACCAAAGTCAAGTCGATCCAACAAAGGATTATACTTTCGCGAGTGGACTTCGTTCTATCTTGCGCCAAGACCCTGATGTGGTGATGGTGGGAGAAATCCGTGATTTTGAAACCGCTGATATTGCAATCAATGCTGCACTGACAGGGCACATGGTTATTTCTACGATTCATACTAACAGTGCAGCGGGAGCTATTCCTCGCTTATTAGCACTCGGAGTGAAGTCGTTTTTGCTGGCACCGGCATTAACTGCGTTGATTGGACAGCGTTTGGTGCGCCGTCTTTGTCAGACGTGTAAAAAAGAAATCACCCTTGATGGCGAAACACTTGAAAAGGTGAAAGGGTATGTATCGGTAATTTCTCCTGTGAGCGGAATTGTGGTTGATCTAAATACGATGAAGTTTTGGGGACCGGTTGGGTGTGACGATTGTTATGGGATTGGTTATAAAGGTCGCATTGGTATTTACGAAATCATGACGATGAATAAAGACATAGAAACAGTCATGCTTTCTGCCGCTGTTTCCGAATACGCGATTCAGGAGATTGCGGTGAGGAACGGGATGATTACAATGGCCCAGGAAGGCCTCCTGCGTGCCCTGGAAGGTGTTACCTCGGTCGAAGAGGTGTTTAGCGTGGCTCAGTAGCGTTTTCTTGACGATATTTTGTTTGAAGGTATACAATGTCAGTACAATCGCGATCGCGAGAATAATTCATTAATAATACGATTATGGGTTTTGAAAGTTGGTCAGTAGCACCTAAAACCGAGTCTGTAAGAGAAAAACAAGGAAGTAAGAGTCCTGATGAATTAAAAGAAGAACTTTATAAACTTAATACAGAGATACAAGAAACAAATAAAGCGTTAGCAAACATGACTTCTGATAGTAACGACCTTACGAGACAAGGACTGGAAGCAGCATTATTTATCGCAACGGAAAGTCGTGATGCAATTGAAGCTAAGTTTAAGCAGATGGAATCCCCTGAAGCAGTTCAAGAAAAGAAGGCAGCGTAATGAAAAATGACCGCCAAATTTGGTGGTCATTTTTTTGTTGGCAATTTTTTTCTTATGCGTTCACATGCCTTCATGCACAACTGCATTCTTTTTGTGTTTTCGAAACCGCCATTTCCATTGATTTCCTTGTTTATACATTCAAGAAGTATAAATGTCAGTTTCATCAATCTTTCGATATCGTCCATTTTTGTCTCCTTTCTATAATGCCCCACCACACTAGCAGGTAAAATGGGTCTTGTCAATAGTCATTTATCCGATTTTTGACCTCTTGACAGGGATAATGAAGGAAGGTAGTCTGCGAAGTGCCGAAGACGGCTTGCCCCGTAAGGGGTGAGTGTCTACGTTATTTTAAAAAAAGGAGAAAAATCCCCATGGAGACTGTTCAGCTTCTCAACCCAAATTTCAAGCTTTTGCTTGCCTTACCTCTACTCTTCTCTATTAAAACACCAAAAACACCTTCTCACCCCCACCATCACACCTCCATTCTAACATCCTCCTCATCTTCTCTATCTCACTCAACACCTTCTCATTCTTTCCTTTCCTTCTTTTTTCGCCCTTCCTCTCAACCCCCATCTCCTCTCAACCCTTCTCTTTCGCACCTTCTTTCTCCTCCCCTCTCTACATTTAATACCATCCCCATTGACGCCCCTTCCTTCCTTCCTACTGTGCCAGAACACACCCTTTCAGACCCAGACCCAGATTTGTCTTTATATGACACCTTTCCCCCACATGAGGTAACAGATATTGCCGATAAACCACCTGTTTCTGAGGAAAAGAAACAAGAGAGATTCGACTATATTGGAACTTTTTTTTAAAATGTTCCCCAACAAAAATCTTTAGAGATTGCAGAATATCGCTTGGTATATATAATAACCAAAGCACATATCTGTAATCTCTCTTTTTTATGTCAGAAAATTTTACAATGGAAGCAAAGGTTACTAGTCCGGAGAACAGTTTTGACAATGACACCCAGGAGGATAAACGAGCGGTAAAACTGTTTAGTATGCTTGATAAGAAAAAAGAACAGGGCAGAAACTCTCTTAAGATGCACGAAGAAGTGATTGAGTCCAAGGTGGATGAAAACAAAGAGAGGAATCGTCTTGAAGGTGTGAGAGAAGAATTTATTCCCCAACGAGAGGCAGAAGATAGACGAGAAATACAGAATCGTGATATGTCGTTGCGCTATCCGAACCAAGAGAAGGATAAGGAAGGGAAGCCAGTATATGAAGTATATAACAAAGATGGAATGAAGCATCTGATAAAAGATGCCTTTATTGAGGCATATGCCAAAAAAAATAAAGAAATACTCTCGCAATACGCGCGATTTGCAATTGATATCAACGGATTGAAGGCTGTCAATGATCTTGCTGGTCATGAAAACGGCAACAAATTTTTGGCACGTATTGTTGAACAGTTGAAAACAATCAAAAGTGAATTGATAGCTATGGGGTTTGAACATGTGGAAGTTTCTCACGAAGGAGGAGATGAATTTGGAGTCTTTGTGAAATCAGGTAAAGCGATCCTTCCGGAAACACTCAAAAAGACAAGAGATTTTATTTCGGATTCACTAAAGGTTAACTGCGACGAATTTCTTTCACTTAAGCAAATAATTGATGATGGTCATGTTGGTAAGCCGCCTCGTAACTATCGCTTTAAGTCATCTGCGGGCGTTGGCGCAGTTACTCTCGACGAGATTCTCAGCGATTCGGCGACAGAAGAGTTTGATAAGAAAATTGGTGCAATGGCACGTGGTCAAGGGATAACAGAAGAAGATCTTACGGGTGATGATATTAGGAATTTGCTTATGGGGATCGTTCTTGATAAGAGTGATAAGATGATGACCAAACATAAAAGGGAAGTAAAAGATGAACAGCTGAAACCTTTTGAACGGAAGTTGTTGTTACGCAATGAAGAAATGAGAAAAATGCACGATGATTTTGTATTTCTTGATGCATATGTGAAAAAACTAAATCTAGCGATTGTCGCACGTACAAAAGAGCGCGACGAATTAAGCGCCCGACTTACCTTGTGCCAAGAGGGGCAAAAGAGCGCGTAGACTTGGTGTTCATGTAATTTTCAAGAAGGCTCCTGTGTTTAACAGGGTCTTTTTGTTTGTCTTATAATTACAATGAATCATTTAGTATATCAAAAAGTTCGTATTTATAAGGATTTAAATGTCCGTAATACTCTTGACATATTTGGAGTTTTATGCTATACTATTGGTATGAAGTAGCAGGGTTGTTACTTCTGGTATGAAGTAGCAGGGTTGTTACTTCGCAAAAAAAGGAGATTTGAAAAATGATCGCAATTAAAAAAAGGGTTAAAGAGATATTTGTTAACCCGAAAAGTAGATTAGTTGCAGTACTTCCTGGGCTAAGATTGCTCGCAGCAAACCTTAGAGAAGTAAAAAGTAATAAAAATCCACTTGTGGATATTGATCCGTACCCCGCTTAGCGGACACGTATTAAAAAACCTAGGTGGTGGCGGAGACTAACAAAAGATGATTCCTGTATTGCACAGGTGTCATCTTTTTTAATCCCCATTGAT
>JAHFJA010000023.1 GCA_023246095.1 bacterium
GGCTTTACGTCAAGACTATTATCCACACGAGATTTAGCCCCATCTGTCCCAAAATACCATGACAAAATACTGCGCGTAATTTGCACGGCAGGCAACGTTCCATCCTCCCCTTGTTCAACCAAAACAGTGATAGCTATTTCAGGTTTATCAAACGGTGCCCATCCTGAAAACCATGCGTGAGGATCTTTCCCCACTGTCCCCTGTGCAGTACCCGTCTTCCCTGCCGCACTGACAGGTAGTGATTGCAACATACGTCCACTTCCCGTACTACTTAAGACAGTTTGATGAAGCGCGTCCCGCACGACGGTAATATTTTTTTGACTCCCGATTCCTTCCACGTGTCGAGAAAATGCGAGATCATGTCTCTCTTTTGTGTCTCCACTTTCTGTCGCAAGTACAACATGCGGAGTTACATTATATCCGCCGTTTGCAAAATATGCACTGGTCATATGAATCTGCAATGGTGTTGCCAAAAGATCACCTTGTCCAATGCCCAGATGATAGGTATCACCAATGTACCACGGCTCGCCTTTTACTTTTTCTTTCCAGTCAGGAGAAGGAACAAACCCATTGCTTTCTCCGGGAATATCAATACCGCTCGCCTTCCCTAACCCTAACTGTTCATAATACTTTTTCAATCGATCAACGCCGAGCCCCTTCACATCTTCAAAACCACCGCTGATGGTATAGAAATATGTATTCACCGATTCGGCGATTGCTTTATAAATATTGGTTATCCCATGACCAGCCGGCTTCCAGTCAGGGTAAAACCATTGACCGATATGGAGACCGCCGGTGCTATGCACGGTAGTGTTTGGGGTCACTATACCCTCTTCAAGCGCTGCCAGAGCAACGAGGGGCTTCACAGTGGATCCTGCTGGGTATTCTCCGCTTATTGCTCTTGTGTATAACGGCTGATTTTCGTCTTTTGATAATTTCTCGTAATCAGCAGTAGAAATTCCTTGAGCAAAGAGATTCCCGTCAAAGGCAGGCAAATTGACCATTGCCAGTATCTCTCCTGTTGAGGGTCGAGATATAATGACTACCCCCTTTGTTCGATGGAGAGTATCGAGGACTTTTTGTAATGCGTCCTGGGCAACCTTTTGCAAGGCGACATCAATACTGAGAATGAGGTTGTCACCATTATGTGCAGGTGTCGCTGCGATTACATTTTGTACACGACCCACCGCATCCACTTCGACGTATTGCTCGCCGTGCGTTCCGCGTAGATACTGGTCATAACTTCGCTCAATACCGACCTTTCCTGTTTGATCTTTAGAAATATACACATCAGGTTTTTCGACAAGATCCTTCTGGCTTACCGTCCCTGTATATCCGATAACATGCGCCAACGAAAGTGCTTGGTGATAATCGTAACTTCGTTGTGCATTTGCCACCAATGAAACCCCGGGCATAGCTGCAGTTGATACCGCAAGTTCCATTGCTTTTTCATAGGAAAACCCTTCCATGAGTTCAACCGGCTCGTATGAAGAGGGATTATGAATAAACGTTTTGATCTGATCAGGAGTTTGCCCGGATAACGTGCCAAGTGTAGTGAAAAGAGCATCACGTGCAAACGTATCGCGAGGAAGGTCCGCAGGGGTAATAGTAAGGGAAAAATGAGCAGCGTTACTCGCAAGTAACTGATGTTGCCGATCATACATCACCCCACGCATTGCCGGGACAGTAACCAAGCGTACTTTGTTCGATTCTGCTTTACTTGCCATCAATGCTCCCTGTACCGTCTGCAAATAGGCAGTTTTTGCAAATACTGATCCTACAACCACCACCATTGTCAAAAAAAATAAGCCAATAGTTCGCCTTCGCACAGAGACGCCCAAAAACTCTTGTGAGACTTGATCAACGCCTCCTTGCTTTTCAAAACTAGACTCAACCCAATCAAGACGGCTCGATGTTGAGAGCTGTAGCTCTTTACCTTCCAAGTAAGGGAGGAGAGGGAGTCGCTTCTTCATAAGACTTGGTCACTTACAAGAAAAACCCTTCTTCCTCTTTTTCCACCAGTAAACACGAACCATAAAACCGTACCGTATATAGCAGTAAAAAATATGTTAATCCCAAAGGCCCTGAGATCAACGTCGTACCACAAACTTAACGGCAGCGCATGAGAAACCACGAAAGAAAGCAGATACCACATTCCCCAGTTAACCGTCGACCCCAGCACGAAGCCACACAACACGACTGCCAAAAGAGAAATCAGGGAACGGTTTGTCAAAACCGTCGATGACAGTACTGCAATGACACACAATACGACACACCATTCAAAAATGGTAACACCAACAGTGTTTGTGTACATGTCGAGCGCGACGCTACTTACTGCCGCCCATGGAATCACTACTCGAGAACCCTTCCACCAAATCCACCCACAAAAAGATATCAGCGCAAAGGGATAGGAGCCAAATAGGGCCACCTGAACAACGACCAAAATAGCCGTCACAATAATTGCCATTAAAACATGGCGCATAGTCGGCGTAATTATCGTCTTATATTATTTGAGCATGCTTGAAAACTTTGTCGCAAGAATTTTCTTTAATTGATCTGTCGCTTTGGTGAAGGCCTCGCGGCATCCTTTTTCCAATGCCTGCTTATCACCCACTATTCGTTCATTTATTGTAACATTGAGAATGTTTTGGTTTCCATCGATAGTAATTTGAAATGCCCCGTCATGAGAATCTCCCGTCACTTGTTCCTGCGACAAAACACCCTGTAACTCCTTTGCCTGTTTGCGCATCTCGTTCATATCCTTCATTTTATCCAAAAAAGACATAGCGATGTATTTAAATATAAGATTCAACAATCTGCGTGAGGGGGCAGTGCGTGTGATCATGCTGACGAGCGGGACAGTATTTTCTTCCGTATTCAATCAATAAATAGGTAAAGTCAAACCAATCTTTACGAGGGACAATATCCATTAAATCGCGTTCTATTTTATCCGGATTCTCTTCGTCAGTCAAATGGAATCGTCGAGATATACGCTTTACGTGGGTATCGACGGCAATACCCTCCACTATCCCATACGCATTGCCCAACACCACATTTGCGGTCTTTCGGGCCACACCAGGCAAGGTAACGAGTTCATCTATCGTTTGTGGAATAATGCCACCAAAATTCTCTTTAATAATTCGTGCCGTTCGAATTATATGATCCGCTTTACTGTGATAAAACCCCGTTTGAAAAATATCTTTTTCAAATTTTCTAATATCAGCGTTCACATAATCGTCAAGTGTCGGGTATTTTTTGAACAATTGCACAGTAACTTCATTAACCTTTTTATCGGTACATTGCGCTGAAAGCATCACTGAGACTAGTAACTCCCAATTATTGGAATATCTCAGCATCATACCGGCATCCGGAAACAACATATGAAGACGAGGAAGTATCGCTCGTACAATTTTTTTACGTGCCGCACGTTGCAATGGAGCCATACGCACCCCTAGATAACATTCTCTTACCTAATTTCGTAGCGCAATCGTGCCTCTACACTTACACGCTGAGTTCCAGGATCCACTTGAGGTGCTGCAGCAGGAGCAGCCATGTCCATCACTGCTCCCCCTTTGCCATAACCTCCATAATAATCATTCGAGGAAGTGACGTTCTCATCAATAGTAATCAAACGCCCAAGAGAAAACCCACCTGCTTCGGCGATTTGCTGAGCTTTTTCTTTCGCACGAGAGATTGCTTGATCACGTGCTGTTTTTTGATAGGGTGCGGGATCATCGAGGTCAAAATTAGGACCTGAAACAGAGTTAGCCCCTTGTGCCGTTGCGCCGCTAAGAATGTCCCCGATCACGGCAAAATCACGCACTTTTACATTTGCAGACTGACTAACCGTATATCCCACAATCACTGGCGGAGGACACACCTTTGTTGCTGGTTGAATTTCAGGCTTTACCGAAACTGTTGGTGTTTGTGTTACAGTATCGCCCAATGGGTTTCCTGGAGGCAAAGGCAGAGTAACTGATGCACTGCAATCGAAATACTGATAACGAGGAGTAATAGAATAATTAGCAGTAGTCACATCTTCTTCCTTAACTCCTTTTGACTTCACAAAAGAGGTTACTTTATTCATCTTGTCGGTATTATTTTTTTGAAGCTCTTGAACATTAACCCCTCCTTCAGTCAAAACACTCAGTTGTAATGTAGCAATATCCGGCTTGACATCGGCTTTTCCTTCTCCTGTCACCGTGAAATCCCTATACGACGTCGGATTTACCGAACGGCCGTAATACGACGACAACATAGTAGCCCCCACATACACGGGGATACCGACAATAAGCATGATACCCACAAGATTTTTCACGATCATGTTCATAGGTGTAAGATTAAAAATTCTGTTTAAAGCTTACGCCAAAGGCGTATATCCGTAAAGGTTTTATCCTTCTTTCACAACATAAGGTGCTTAACTTAATGCAGTGTCGCCCCGGATCTAACAGGAGAATGGGGAATAATCAACACAGGACCCTCTTCATCGTCCGATGCAAGCAACATTCCCTGGCTCTCAAGCCCCATCATCATTCGAGGAGCAAGATTGATTACAACGAGTATTTGCTTGTTCACTAATTCTTCAGGAGTATAGCGTTTGCCAATTCCTGCCAGAATTTGTCTCGTTTCTTCACCAAGAGATACCTGTAATTTCAGTAATTTTTCAGAACCATCCACTCGCTCGGCATCACTAACAGTACCAATTCGTAAATCAATTTTTGCAAGATCATCAATAGTAATGACCGTTTTAGTCGTCTCTGTCATATGTTGCGAAAGTAATAGCTTTTAATTTCCCTTTTGCTCTCTCAAGCATAGCATTTTCAAATGAATACAGTTCAAGAAGAAAGATAAAACCCACGATTGTCGCCACAATAAGAGGCCATGAAGTGACCCACACGCTGCGAATAATCGAAAGAGCAATTTCTCGCTCCTTTTTCTTCTTCTGACTGTACCACATCAGTATAATGACGCCCCCTGCACTCACCGCCAATAAATTCAGTAAACTCCAATAATTAAAATCGCCAATCGCCCAAAAAATAAACTCATCAATAATAAGCCCTATACCACACCCAAACAAAAGTAACGGAATATATCGGGACCGCCGTTGTCTAGAAATCAAGAACAACGAAATAATGATTACGAGAAAACCACTGACAAAGTGATGAACATGGTAACCTTTAATAATAATCCAAGGGAAAATACCATGGGCAACCAACCAAAATATTCCACCACGTACCCCCAGCACTGTCAACCAAAACGACACAAATACAAGCAAAATATGGTGCGAAGTAAACTCCGATAACTTACGGACTTGAGAAAAGCGAAACAACATAGTATTCTATTTAGATGCGCATTCTTATTCATCATACACCATTTTATGGAAATGAGCCCAACACCAACTTCTGCACCCGCAGGCAGTAAAAACAAAAATGCCGGTATTATCGTTGCTATCATTGTAATTATCCTCGCTGGGGGCGCTTATTTGTTGATGCAAGGGAACAAAACACAGGCCCCTTCTGAGTCAGTCTCTCAAGTGGTTACAGATGAAATCCAACCTGAGCCTGTCGTTCCCCCATCAGAAACTCCCCCTGAACAGATTCCACCTCCTTCAGCGGCCACTACACCAGCCGAGACTGCTCCTCAGCCAAACATCGCTACACCACCTCAAGAGGATATAAACACCGCCACGGCCCCAACAGAAGAACCATCTGTAAAATCATTTAGCGTCATCGGCGGCAACTTCTCGTTCACCCCTAATGAAATGAAAGTAAAGAAAGGTGATACCGTGAAGGTGACATTTATTAACAACGAGGGGTTTCACGATTGGGTGCTTGATGAATTCAACGTTCGAACTCCGCAAATCGGTGAAGGGAAGAATGCATCAGTGGAATTTGTCGCAAGCAAGACGGGTAGTTTTGAATACTACTGCTCTGTCGGATCTCATCGTAAAATGGGGATGAAAGGAACACTTATTGTCGAATAATTGTTAGCTTTATAAAAACCCTTTCGTTTATATGAAAGGGTTTTTATTTACACTACTATTCCACCTAATTTACAGATCCTAGAATATTCCTTTTCTGTAAGTGGGGACACTGACAACCGAGATTGCTTAAGGGTGGCCGCAGCCTGCAGATCAGGCTCATTTTTCATAAGTTCAAGTGTAACTGGTCGACGAAGCGGTTCCAACGGTACAATATCTACCGCGACCCATTCCCCTTCCTTTGCAGTCTCGTCAGAGTACGCACCTCTCACCACTTTAATAACCCCCATGACTACCCTCTCATCTCCTGAGTGATACAACACACCTAGGTCGCCTTCTTCCATCGCTTTCAGATTATTGCGTGCTTGAAAATTCCGTACCCCTGTCCACGGCGTTTTGCCATCGCGAACAAGATCGTCCCAGGAGTACACATCACTCTCTGACTTTAAAAACCAGTATGAAATCATAAAAATAGTAGCTAGTGAAAGCTATTGTACCAAAAAATGGTGTATAAGAAAACTCCCTTTTTACAGGGAGTTTTCTCGTCGCTTAACGCTTATGCTGCGCGCATTACGTTTACTGCGTTCATACCCTTTTGTGATTCCTCCATGTCGAAAGTGACTTTGTCACCTTCCTGAAGCTCATCAAAGGTTACCTCCACGAGGGAGTTTGCGTGGAAAAAGATGTCTTTTTCCTGACCGTCTGGGGTAATGAAACCAAAACCCTTGTCGGTCTTCTTTTTGATTACGCCTTGCATGTATTTCGCTTTAAATAATAGACGCAAATTTAACTATGTTTGGGTGCTCGCTCGACGACGTCTCTCAAAGATAAGTATTTTGCTGTTATTAGTATAGCACGTTCGGGGTGTAATGTCAATAGCGTGCAGTTACAACACCTTTTGTCCTTTAATAACCCTGATCAATACAACAATAATCGCAATCACCAACAAGATATGAATAAACCCTCCCAACGTATAGGAAGTCACCAATCCAAGCAACCAAAGAATAATTAATATTACTGCAATAGTCCATAACATAGAGAATTCTATTTAGAAGTAAGGGTGCTTACGAGTTGATAGATTTGGGAAAAGCATTCCTTAAACACGCCCCGATAAGCGCAGTAGAACTCATTCCTGATGCAGTGTTCCAATCATTTGCCCCAAAGCCGCGAAAGATAATCGCATATACGACGATAAGAGCAGCGACGATATATGTCTTTTTCCCCTTGAGTACCCGCGCGAGTGAATTCATATATAGTCAAGTTAGATTGTTAAGATAATTAGCTTAGCATTTTTCTTTTAAAATAGCTTGTACGTTATCGTGATGAATCTTAGACGCCACTACAAGTAACAATACTAAGTGAAATACCGCTCTTGGATTCAAAAATGCCTGAAGCATCAAATATAGCGCTCAAACCACTCCTTTGAAGCCCGGAATACTTCTTCTTGCATTCCATCCTTGTCGTCAAAATAATGAGTGGCATCGTCGATGATCGTTAATTTTTTCGGCTCGTTGGCAGTCTTGAAGTAAGATTTTGCACCTTTCATCAATATACCCTTGCCCGCTGCAAGAATATGGATTGGCGGAGTAAAACGTGAAGTCAACTGATCCCACTCGAGAGTATCAACTTCCTTTGCCATTTTTTCACCCAACACCACATCCACACCCCATTGCATGAAATATCCTTTGACTTGTTTGAGATATACTCCGGCAGGTGCACCATACTTCTCTTGAATAAATGAAATCCTGTACGACGGATCCCATAACGCAACCGCATCAAAATCTTGTTTCTTTGAAAGTAATATGGTTGGACCCCCATAACTGTGACCGGTAACAAATATCTTCTTCACTCCTTTTTTCCGGAAATACCGCACTACTGAATCAAGATCGCTGGCATGAGTATCAAGTGAACAGTCTATCAACTGACGCGCATTCTTTTGCCAATCATACAGATTAAAACGGAACGATGAAAATCCATGTTGTGAAAACCAAATGGCAGCTGATTTATAAAAATATTCATCCATGTTGCATGGTAAGCCATGCACAATGATAACGAGCGGCTTTTCTATCGAACCGCGCAACTTACCATATATCGTCGCATCCCTTGTCTTGATTTTTAATTTTTTATCCATAGATAGCCTCAAAAATTTCCTATAACTTAACCCATTGTACTGAATTATCATCACATACACAAGAATATCCCACATTGATCAAGAATAAAAAACAACTTTCTTGATATGAATAGATTCAAAAAATAACGTGGGTCAGCGGTCTGTTCATTATTACTTCTTTTGTGAGTCAATATATGTCTGCCGATTTCGAAGAGTGCTCATATTGCTCATCTGATCGACAAAAACAATACCATTAAGGTGATCCATCTCGTGGCTGATTATACGCGCCAGAAATCCGTCAGCCTTGATCTCAAAGTGATTTCCGTCTTTATCGAGTGCCTTGCAGACTAAACTATCTGGTCTGTTTACCATGCCAAACAACTGAGCACTGGCGACACTTCCACAGCCCTCATAACCGTCTTGTTGTTTTTCAGACTGCCATGTGATAACGGGATTAATAAATACTCTCACTGAGTCCGATTGAGCAATGTTTTTTCGGTAAGTTGTTTGCCTGATTTCTGTGACGAAGATACGCCATGACTTGCCGATTTGAGGCGCGGCCATTCCTACTAGGTTGTCGTGTCGCATTGAATCAATAAGATCCTCTATCGTCTGTTGAATATCGGAATCTGATACGTTCTCCACCGATTGTGCGCTCGCTCGGATAATTTTATTTCCGATTTGGACAGTTGGTTGGATGCTCATAAACTAGTTATTCAATCACAAAATTTTGTCCATTGATACCTTTCGCTTCATCGGAAGCAAGAAACATGATTTTTTCGGCGATCATCTGTGGTTCGATGAGCGGACTCTGTGTGAGTTGTTCAGTCAGTTCTTCATTGGATGCCGTAAGCCAATAGCCGACGTTCGTTGCGCTGGGCGATACTGAATTTGCTCGTCCGCCGAATTCTGACAGTAATGTTGCGTATGACTGTGTGACATTAACCACACCTGCTTTGGCAGCTCCGTATGAAATAGCGTCGAAACGCCCGGAAACTGCGTGCACGGATGCGACGTTTACAATGATACCGTGACCTTGTTTTTGAAACACTTTTGTGACGTATTTTGACATCATCATTACCGAAACAAGATTTTGTTGCAAAGATTGGATCCATATCGCAGGATCGCCATCCCACTCATCTCCTTCGATATACCCGCCGGCGTTATTGACCAACACATCGATTCTACCAAACATTTTCATTGTTTCATCCACCACTTTCTTCGCATCAGACTCGTTCATTAAATCCGCTTGTACAGCCAAAGTTTTCCTTCCTTTGTTTGTGATTTTATCTACTACATCATCAGCACCTTGTTTGTTATTTCGGTAGGTGATGACGATATCCGCGCCTTTTTCTGCAAACAACAAAGCTGTGGTCATACCAATACCGCTTGAACCGCCGGTGATAAGGATTACTGTGTTGGTAGGCATACAAATATAACGTTTTTAAATTACACCCAAACGTATTAAAGATGATCTGTATTGAGAATAATACCTTAAGCTTCTCGATGTCGTCAATCGTATCACAGCCAATTTGTTTCCCCCCCATGAACCTAACGGGCCCGAATACAAAAATCCGATCCCTTTGAAGGATCGGAAGTTCGTTCATATACTCACAACTGCATTAACAAAACCTTATCGAACTGTTCGGCTGGCACAGCCGAACTTCATACATTCATTGAGGAAGAAAAATCTTGCCTGATGATCACATAATAGCAGGCAAGATACCTTTTGCAAGAGTGACTGGTTCAAGCCGAGTGCTGGGTCACATGGATTCGAACCGGTCACGGAAAACCCCTGTCGCTTGACAGGGGTTTGTATTTTTGTAAGATAGTCGCAAGTGAATCGAACAGCTTGTTGAACGACTTGTTGAACCCGGTTCAACAAGTAAAAGGTTAAATAACCTTTGTAATATATACTTTCTACCCTACAAAAAACGTTGACTACTATGCCACCAGGCAATCAACTGACCGACAAAGTATATATACATACAACAACACAATAAAGAACATATTAATACCAAAGACTATACCACTACTATCTTACAAAAACACTAATCCAATACCTAATAAGTAATACTAACTAAGAAGGAATACCAAAACAGAGACAACAAAGAACCACAGCGACCAACACGAACCAGCCACAGCA
>JAHFJA010000040.1 GCA_023246095.1 bacterium
CAAAATCATGCCGGTGATTCGCGACTGGCAAAGCCGGCCGCTGCAGGAAGTCTATGCCGTATTGTTTCTGGACGCCATACATTACAAAGTCCGCCAAGAAGGTCAAATCGTCAATAAAGCCGCATACATGATCATCGGAATCGACCTTGACGGGCAAAAAGACGTGCTGGGAATGTGGATCGGGGAAAGCGAAAGCGCGAAGTTTTGGCTCAACATCCTCAACGAACTGAAAAACCGTGGAGTCAAAGATATCCTGATTACCAGCGTGGATAATTTGAGCGGATTTTCCGAGGCGATCAGTGCCTGCTTTCCGCAGACCCAGATCCAAAAGTGCATAGTGCATCAGATCCGAAATACGACGAGATATGTGTCTTATCAAGACCTGAAAAAGTTTACGACCGACCTCAAGCCAATTTACAAAGCGATCAACGAAGAGAAGGCGCTGGAAGAACTGAATCGATTCGAGGAAAAGTGGGGCAAGAAATATCCTCTTGCGATCAAGTCCTGGCGGTCTAACTGGACGGAATTGGCAACGTTCTTCCGTTACCCGGCCGAAATTCGAAAAATCATTTATACGACCAATATCATTGAAAGCTATCACAGGCAGCTGAGAAAAGTGACCAAGCCCAAGAGCGTATTTCCGACGGATGATTCCCTGTTGAAAATTCTCTACCTGATTACCGTAGATATCACGAAAAAATGGACCGGGCGGATTCAAAACTGGGGGTTGATATTAGCCCAGTTCTCGATTTATTTTGAAGATCGTTTAGTTGGATATATTCGATAGCCTGTGTCCAGGAGTAGGAATGTTTACACAAAATTATTGACAGACCCTCATAGTTGTAAAAATCTATGTAGTTATCAATGTCCTTTTCAAGGGCTGCAAAGTCTTGGTATTTGTGCAGATAATATTTTTCACACTTGAGTGTTCCCCAGAATCCTTCCATCGGCCCATTGTCAATACACTTGCCGACACGCGACATACTCTGCGTTAAACCATGGGAATCCAATCGTTTCTTAAACCCCCACGAAGTGTATTGATACCCTCGGTCACTGTGAATCATCGGTTTACTACCGGGTGCTGCTTTTAATGCTAAATCCAATGTCCGGAAAACAAGGCTATTATCGTTGGAATGGCTTAGCACATGGGCAACAATCGATTTGTCGTGCAAATCCAGAATAGCGCTGAGATAGGCTTTTTGCCCGTCTCCATATTTAAACTCTGTTACGTCAGTTAACCATTTTTCATTGGACTTTACTGCAGTGAACTGACGGTTCAAGAGATTTTCTGCCACCTGCTGCGGCGTTGACTTAACATATCTCTTTTTCTTCCTGCGAATAACAGATTGGATTCCTGTTACTTTCATCAGTCGATAGATCCTTTTGTAATTGATTCGTTGGCCGGTTTGCCGCCTCAGATTGATGGTTAATTGTCGATACCCATAAATGCATTCCACCTTCTCGTAGAGCACCATCATCACTTTTATGAGTTGTTCGTTTTTCTGCTCGCGGGGGCTAATTTGGCGTGTCAACCATTTATAATAACTCGAACGAGGAATCTCAGCGATTTGACACAGTAAACTGATACTAAAATGGTTCTCTTGATGTACTGTCTGGATAGCCAGGTAGGCATTTTCTTGTCTCACCTGGCTTAAGACCGCCCCCTTTCGAGTTCCTGTAACTTTTTTAACAGGGCGTTCTCTGCGCGGAGTCGCTCATTTTCAGACTCCAGTTTTTTTACAGCCACTTTTTGCTTATCCGTCTCACTTAGTTCTTCCAATTCTCTTTTTCGTCCTCGACCATCTCGGAGTGCGTTCGCGTCACCAGATTCATACTTCTTTACCCATTGATAAACCTGTTGATAGGAAACTTGAAAGTTTTGAGACGTGCCTTGATAATCGAAGTTACGGGCAAGGCAATATAGGACAATATCTATTCGCTCTTGCCAAGTTGTAGGCCGACCCTTAATCATAGCAGGGGTTCCACCACCTTCATTAAATTTAAAGCTGCTATGATTATTATACTTTTGAATCCATCGCATGAGTTGTGTCCGACTGGATATTTTATACTTATCTATGATTTGACGCTGTGAGCCATTTCCAGAAAGATATTCCTGAACGGCCTGGATTTTTAGATCAGCGGAATAGCTTCTATGATGGGCTCGAAGCTCCAACCCGCTATAACCATAAAATTCATAACGATGCCGCCAATTGCTCAAGGTAAATCGATGAAGATCATATTTTTGAGCTATTTCTTCTACTGTTGTTTGTCTATTTTCAATCTCTTGCAAGATTAATAGTTTTTCTGTCGCACTGTATCGTTTTTTACTTGACACAATAAAGCTCCCCCTCGGTAGTAGGTTTTATATTTAACCTGTCTACCTGAAGGGGAGCATATCACTGCAGACCAGTCTCTTTTATTTATACTGGGTATCTGTTAGATATATTCCTTTACTAGTCGGATAATTATGACAAACACCTTCCCAATTCACAGGGAAGGTGTTTTGATTGGTCAGTGGTGGCCTGAATGACCGTCATTGCGAGCGGGAGGCT
>JAHFJA010000024.1 GCA_023246095.1 bacterium
CCTCAACCTGTTCTGTGGTGAAGACCCGTTTGCTCATATGTCTGTTTGTTAGTAGTTATATTCTAGCAGATACAAAAAGAGGACACTTGCGTGTCCACTTTTTGGGGTACAGATCATATTTTGAAACAGGATTTTTAAAAATAATATCCTTTTAAAGGATTATAACCTTGGGTGCTGTGTCGCCTTTCCGATACTCATACTTTGCCTCTGGTGTTTGGTGTGACAAATGTAGTTGCCCGCTTGCCGTTCTACGAAATATAACCTTTCCACTTCTATTCGGCACTATTTTCTCCTCTTTTTGATGGCATCCGTCATGTTCTCTGGTTGTATACACCCATGAGCATATAATACGATTATTGTTTTCAATTTCCAACCATGTGTCAAAATGATCTATTCCAGACCGTTTAACCTCCTTCGTAAGACAAAAAACAATATATTTAGCAACGGGAAAAGAAATATCTCCGACTGTGTCGACTGTATATTCCACTAAACCAACGTAGATGCTGGTCGGATCTTGCACCGCAAATGAGAGTAAACGATCGTCATCTATAAACTGCACTGCAGACCACTTGATGACTGTAGTGCTATAATAATTTTCTCCCGGCACATATTCTTTTGCACAATATTGTGCTCTGATGCCGTCTTTAGCTTTTTGAGTGACAACGTCATCTGGTTGGTCTTGTTTTTGTAAATAATCAACTTCTAGTTTTTTATTTACTTCCAAAATGGAACTACCAATGAGATCGATCATGAGCTACCTCCTTGGGTAACAAAAAATGAACTATAGTCGCAATAAAGCATACATAGTTCATTTCGTCAATATTCTAAGCCTTTTGTATCCCCTTACCCACATGAGCAGCCATCTCAGCAAGGCGCGTTGAGTATCCCCATTCATTGTCATACCACGCCACAACTTTAACAAAATCTCCATCAACCACTTTTGTCATAGACAGGTCAACTACCGCAGAGTAGGTGCTTCCAATAAAATCAGACGACACCAATTGTTCGTCAGTAACACCGAGAATACCAGCGAAACGAGGTTCTCGCGATGCGGCAATAAACAAGTTGTTTACTTCATCGACTGAGGTTGGTCTTTTTAACAAAAATACGAAATCAGACAATGAAACATCCATAATGGGCACGCGGATTGCCATACCATCAAATTTGCCCTTGAGCTCAGGTATCGCCTGCGTAGTCGCTATAGCAGCGCCGGTGGTCGTTGGAATCATATTTTGATACGCAGAACGAGCACGACGCAAGTCCCCCTTTTTCATTCCTGGTGGTGGTCCGTCGACGAGATTCTGTTCAGCGGTTACCGCATGAATGGTAGTCATCATTGCTTTAAGGATTCCGATTTTTTCATGCAAAACAGCAGCGACAGGAGAGATACAGTTGGTGGTACACGATGCGTTGTTGATCAATGGTTCATTGGTGTATTTATCTGAATTAACACCTAATACATATGTCGGCGCTCCTTCGCCTTTGACAGGCGCAGAAACAATAACGCGCTTTGCGCCGGCGGTAACATGAGCCATTGCAGCCGTCGCTTCCGCAAAACGTCCTGTACATTCGAGCACCACATCAATATTCAAATCTTTCCATGGTAAGTTGGCCGGATCTTTTTCTGCCAACACTTTTATTTGTTTACCGTCAATGCTGATGGTATTTTCGGTTGACGAAATTTCGTGCCCTGCAAATGATCCAAAAACAGTGTCATACCTCAAAAGATGAGCCAGTGTTTCAGTATCTGTTAAATCATTTACCGCAACAAACTCGAGTTCTGGATTATCAAAACCCGCTTTTAGTGTCGTACGGCCGATACGACCAAAACCATTAATCGCAACTCGAATAGGCATAGGGCATGGAGATTATGAAAAGAAAAATCCAAATAAAAAAAGATTAGGTACAAATAGTATATACCTAATCTTTTTCACTTACAACGAATTACAACGCGAATCGTGCAAAGCGTTTCACTTGAACATTCTCGCCTGTCTTGGCGATCTGATCCGTAATTACATCTTGAATTGTCATTGTATCATCCTTGATAAACTTCTGATTGAGAAGACACACATCTTCATAAAACTTCGCGAGTTTCCCATCAATAATTTTTTCAAGAATATCAGCGGGTTTCGTTTCTCTTGCCATTTGTTCACGATAAATTTCCTTTTCCTTTGCAACCAAATCTTCAGGTACTTCGGAAGATGCAATATATATCGGATTCATTGCCGCAATGTGGAGCGCAATATCATGAACAAACGCTTGGAAACCTTCATTGCGAGCGACAAAGTCTGTTTCGCAGAGTACTTCTACCAGAACACCGGTTTTTTTGTTGGCATGAATGTATGAATGGACGACCCCCTCATGAGTTTCACGTTCCACACGCTTTGCTGCAGACTTCTGTCCTTGCTTGCGCATGAGCTCAATTGCCTTATCGTAGTCGTTGCCCGCTTCCTCGAGAGCTTTACGACAATCCATAATACCACCACCTGTTTGTGCACGAAGTTGTGCAATGAGTTTTGGGTCAATCATAAATACAAATCAATAGTGAAAAATCTATTGTAGCACGTTTGATGCGATTATTCAGCTGCTGTCTCTGTTGGGGCTGCCTCCTTTGCTGCTGCTGCGAAGGCTGCCTCATCTTTTTCTTTTGCTTCTTTCGCTGCGGCGATTGCATTTTTGTTTGTTAACGCCTGCTTCTTTCCGTCAAGAACCGCCTGAGCAACGAGTCCAACAATCATGTCAATCGATTTTACGGCATCATCATTTGCGGGGATCATATAATCCACATCGACAGGATTTACATTGGTGTCGCACATCGCGACAACGGGAAGGTGTTTTTTAATCGCTTCTTGATATGCCGTTTTGTCTCGCTTGAGATCAACCATAAACACGACATCCGGCAAACGAGTTAACATTTGAATTCCACCAATGGCGTTTTCCAGTTCTTCAATAGTACGAGCAAAATCTAACTGTTCCTTCTTAGTATATTTAGCCAATGAACCGGCAGCTTGCTGTTCCTTCAATGTCTTGTAACGCTTGATCATTTTTGAAATGACCGTGAAATTGGTAAGCATTCCACCAATCCATCGCCCGTTGACATAGGGCATTTCGCAGAGTTCTGCATACTTTTGAACCGGGTCTTGAGCTTGACGTTTTGTACCCACAAACAGTACATTCTTGCCGTTCGCCACTTCATTCGTAATGAACTCAAGTGCTTTACCCAGCAATTCTTGAGTTTTTTCAAGATCAATCACGGTCATCTCACCGCGATTCATAAAGATATACGGATCCATCTTAGGATGGCGTTTTGACTTTTTGTGTCCCAAATGGACACCACTCTTAAGCATGTCCACGAGGGACGGTAGTGTAGGCATAGTGTTCCTTTCATCCTCTACCCTAATTTACTTATGGTCAAAGCCAAAAGCAAGGAATCGCCCAAGGGTATGAGTAATTAATATTTAATACCAAAAGACTAGCAGATATGCCAAATTATGGCAAGAATTGGCGGTTTAACCGACGAAGAACTTAGTCTTGATTATTTTTATGCAATTAAAAAGCATACTGGGGGTTTTCCCACGTATGCTTAATTATATTTAAAGCTTATTTTGTTTTACTTGCAGCTCCTCAATCTGCGATGCATTTATTTTTTTCATAATTTCACGCCACTCATAACGCCAAAAGTATCCTGCCTTTTTTTCTAGTTGTTTTCTTTGCAATTCAAGATTTCTCTCGGTGGGCGAAATTTCACGAAGATATAGCCAATACTTGACCACATTTGAGTTCACCCTGTTGTGGCATAATATACAGACAAAATTCACTAATACCGTCACAGTCACAACAATCCATAGAATAGATATCAATACCCCTACCTTTTGTAAATTTATCTCATTGCTGATGAGAGGTACCAGGACACCCATTATACCTGCCCAAATTGCGATATCTGCCAAAACTAATAACTCTCCATCTAAACAAAATTCTAAACATCTCAAGATCACTCGACTTAATCTGCTCATTCTGATACCCTCCATTAAAAAATAATATTTATTTGTTGATTTTACTTTTTGGTTTCTCAAGATAGTTTATGGTCTTTAAAAGACCAATGAGAAGACATAATATTGGAAGTAAAATCAGATCCAACAGTATATCTATCAATATATCTTTTTTCATTTTTTCCTCCTAAAAATACTTCCTTCGGGAAAGATTAACTTCCCTAAGAATCCGTCGTATTGAGTCAGCTCTCCCAGATCACCATTTTCGGGATTGATAAACATCAATAGGATTGTTGTCGGAAGAAAAAAGGTAACCATGATTACACCTATGACAGCTAGACATGCTATCATACGAACATTTTTTAACACTGCATTCTCCTCTCGCTTTGTTAAAGCGCGTATAATTAAATTCTTTTAAATCATTTTGCCTCGGTTAAAACTTTGGCAAAAAATTTGTCGTTTTTCTTAAAGATGGAGTCCACTCTGTCTATGTCGTTGTTCATCCAACCTAGAATTGTAGAATCTTTCAGCCAGCAGTGTGCTGCCGATTCCATTCCTTTGTTGTGGGGAAAAGTCACAGAAGCATTATCCAATAAGATATCAACTACTTCCCGAGTGACTCTTTGGAAAGTATCCCAAGAGAATGTTCTTGGAAGTGATTGGACAATATTGTCTACAATCCCCTGTCTGTCATCAACTGGAATATCCTTACCACAATGAATGGTGGCTAGGATAAGTCTACCGGGAACTTCCTTTTTTGTTTCGTCTTCATAACCTATCACAAATTCGTTCTTTTTTTGAAGAAGAATCGCAATGTTTAGTTTGTTCATTTTTAATCTCCTTTTCTATAATTGTAACCATCGAAAAAGCATCACTGTATCGTGATGTACCCTCAACGGTTACAACTATTTTGAAGAATCATTTTCAAAGTTCTTTTCCACTCTTTCAGAATACGAACAATGGTTCATACCCTGAAAAATGGATCTGACTAACTACGTTGTAGTTGTTCAGATCAACACATATTCGTTGTATTTATGAGTTGACGGCTTCTTCAACCGCATCTCTCATATATGAGGCAATATTTGCAACAGCGACAAGCCCTTCCTCCATAACATCGTCGTTGCCATTTTTTACGACGTACTCTTGGTACATCTTCAGAAAATCTTTGCCTTTACCCACACAAAAATCAATAATCTCCTTTCTCTTTATTTTCATTTCTTCAGAGCTTTCTTCCTCTAGCCGAAGAATCTGTTCACTGATAATCGATTCTATCAGACAACATGCAGCTGTCTGCAAAAATGGATTTTCGTTCTTTTTTATAGGTTGTCTGCCACAGGGTGTGGGAGTACAAGTGGGCGAAATTTCGCAACGGCCCGCTGTCATGATATCGCATGCAATCATCGCGAATATCCCTAGCCTTACTACAATCACATGGAAGTAACGAGAAATACAACCTTTAATATTCAATAATTTCATTCATTCCTCCTTAGTCACATTGACTAACTAAAATTATATATTATTCTTTTTTCCAACTCCTGGTACTCATCCCAGATTCCCTCTCTATTTTGCCACACACCTTTAAATCATTATTGCTGTCTATTGTTCCGAGTACGAATAACCGTTAGGAGAATGCCTAAAAGCTAAGAGTGCTCCAACTTTTTTGTGCATATCTAATGTCTCATTTTCAAGAACTCGTTTAGAGAACTCCGAGTAAAAGTCATCCGAAATACCTCGATTATATTGAGTAGATGAAATATATCCGCTGCAATGAATTTTTCTTTCAGGAAAATTTACATTGCAAGTTTCTTGATAAAAAACGGATTTATCTTCCTGGCCGTTCTCAAAGGTAACTGAGTTTTTGAAACCTGTTTGATATAGTTCACTAAACAACATTTGTGCCTCATAAGAATCTAAGTCACTAGGATTGCATACAAAATAAAAACTCGAGCGGTACCCCTCACTTACGTGAAACAATACGGCATACCGTGTTTGATCTGAATATGCATAATAGTTTCTCTCATTTGCAGATTCCTTTTGGAGACGATCCAATTCATCCTTATCAAAACTACTCCACTCAAGAGAATGTATCCAGTCAGTAAGGGAAAATGGCTTCGGCGACGTTGGTGTTGGAACCGCCGTAACTTGTTTGACTGTCTCCTTTTTAACAGCAGCCATTACTTCAATCTTTTGAGCTGTATTCGTATCTGATAATTTCTCTGTCAATCCTAAACCAAAAATAATGACCATCATTATTATAAATTTTTTCATTATTTCTCCTTTCACGAGAACTTATATAATTTTCAAATCCTGTTTCGTCCTTTAGGACTTATCAGCAAGGACACACATCCTTGGACAGGAGGAAGTTCATTGTGAGCCTCCAACTTTTTTGATTATATAATTTTGAAATATATGGTGATTTTTTCTTGTCCTTTTGAAACAATGGCCATGTAACGACCACCTTCCAAAGGTGCGCCCTGCAGACGAGGATGTCCTCCAGCGTCAGTCATGGGTTGTGTTTCAGCCAGAGAGAAACCATCCAGACTAACAATCGAAAGAATTGCTCCTTCTAATACCGTTTCGCCATCCTTGATGGTAAGGTTACCAATGTCAGTAACTTCCAAAAAAATTATTGCGGCATCATCAACACTATTATCAATGGGAAGTGGCTGTTGTACAGCAACGACCTGCTCTTCAGACGAACTCTGGCTGGCACTAAATGCACCGACAGGCGAATCAACCTTTGAACAACCTGATCCAAAACTAACAACAACCAATACTAAACCTAAAACTAAACTCTTTTTCATTCTTTTTCCTCCTGGAAACAATAATTTGTAATATTTATACTTGTCTGTAAAAAGCTTCAAAATCAACCTTTTACATAGATAAGTATACCACAAAACTCTAGATTTGTCAATAGATAAAATGACATAAATGACCATATATATAGTCCCATAAATATAAGAAAATCGGGGTATTCCACCCAAACAATTGCCAAAAGTAAAATTATCCTCTATAATCCTTTCCATAAATTAGCCCTGACCTAAAGGGCATATACGATATGAAACAAGACATCCACCCAACCTACTACACCACCGCTAAGGCTATTTGTGCCTGTGGTGCCATCTACGAGACGGGATCAACCCGTGAAGTGCTTAACGTGGAACTTTGCAAGGCCTGCCACCCTTTCTATACGGGTAAACAAAAATTGGTAGACACAGAAGGTCGCGTTGAAAAATTTGCTGCTCGCGCTGCCAAAAAAGCCGAAACAGCAGAAGCCCGAAAAGGTAAAAAAATAAAGGCTACAACACGCGTTCGCAAAGAAAAAACCGAGGCGTAAGACGTATTCCCCCACTCAAAAGGATGGTATGATATTCATGCCATCCTTTTGCTTATATCTATGGACCCACGATACACACAACTAAAAGAACGTCTTACCTATCTTGAAACTGAGCTATCTTCTGGCTTGGCTGTTTCTGATCCTCAAGGACTTGCAAAAGTCTCCAAAGAATACAATGAAGTAAAGGGTATTGTTGCGACCATGGAGAACTTTGAACAAGTCAAAAAAGGTATCGCTGATTCGCAAGACATGCTCAAAACGGAAACTGATCCTGAAATGCTCGCGATCGCACAACAAGAACTCGAACAACTCACAGAGAAACAACAAAGCCTGCAAGATGAACTTAATGACTACTTCTCCCCTGCCGATCCTCGTGACAAAAAAGATGTCATTGTTGAAATACGCGCCGGTACGGGAGGCGATGAGGCTGCCTTATTTGCAGGTGACCTTTTCCGTATGTACACCCTCTATGCTGAAAACAAAGGCTGGAAAGTTCAACTGATTGATTCGAGCCAAAATGGTATTGGTGGTTATAAAGAAGTTATCTTCGAAGTTCACGGCACCAATGTATTTAAACACTTAAAGTATGAAGGAGGTGTTCATCGCGTCCAGCGCGTTCCTGAAACTGAAAAGAGCGGCCGTATTCATACCTCAGCAGCGACCGTTGCGGTGATGCCGGAAGCAGAAGAAGTTGACATCACTATTCAAGCAAAAGACTTACGCATTGATACATTTTGTTCCGGTGGTGCAGGCGGTCAATCGGTCAACACAACCTACTCAGCCGTACGTATTGTCCACATCCCCACAGGTATTACCGTTTCTTGTCAGGATGAGCGCTCACAGCTTCAAAATCGTGAGCGCGCGATGGTTGTTTTAAGAGCACGATTACTAGCTGACCAACAGGACAAGCAAGTAGCTCAAGCATCGTCGGATCGAAAAGCCATGATCGGAACTGGCGATCGATCTGAAAAAATCCGTACCTATAATTTTCCGCAAGATCGTCTTACTGATCACCGTATAAAAAAAAGCTGGCACCAACTGGATGCCATCTTAAGGGGAGAAATCGATGAAATTATTGAATCGATTCTCCAAGAAGAACGAAATTCTCGATCTTCAAATAGTTAACTAACCGTTATTTTGATGGTCATCCAATGTACTGGACCATGACCAACAAGATAAAATGACTTTTGGAGCCGTATAGCACTCGCAATAATCATGTCATCACAGTAACACCGCTGATTATGAATATTAACGGTTTCGTGCCGTAGAGATGTAGTTTCTCCTATTGTTCTCTTACTTTTCTCAATCTTGAGGGTGATCCCCGACCGTGAAATAACATTCTCTTGTTTATCTGCGACACCGCAATATATCGGAATGAGGCGATATATATCCTCGACCAAACCCCATATTACGTTATCCACGATAGCAACTTTATTCCTACACTTTACACTGGACTGGTTTCTTAGGACAACTCTTTACGATATTTTAGATAGAGAAATGGTTAGTGATTAACTTATCATTTCCTTGTTGGAAATATACTTCGTGAGGGGTTTTGTAGGCGAGGGC
>JAHFJA010000012.1 GCA_023246095.1 bacterium
GTGATGGATTATATATTTTCTTTAATCGGTATATCACAAAGATTGCTCGATGTAGGGTGTGGAACAGGTATATCTACCCGGCAACTTGCACGACAAGTTAAGGATATTTCAGGGTGTGATGTGGACGCAAAAATGATAGAAACAGCGCAGAAATACACGGATGAAATTCGATATTATGTCGCATCCACCAGTAAGATGCCATTTGGGAATGAAGAATTTGACGTACTCACTGCGTTTGGGGCCTTTCATTGGTTTTGTGACGATGAGTCAGTAGTAGAGATTAAACGTGTTTTAAGATTTGGTGGAGCATTTGTAGTAATAAATAAAAATGAAGCGGGTGATTTTAGAAAAAACTATGAAAAAATTATAGAGCAAGTGACAGGGGTCAAACCACCACAAAGTATTAAAAAGGAGTATTCCCCAGGAACAATACTTGAAAAAAATGGGTTTTCAAATATTATCACCAGAAAATTTCAGCATACTGAAGAGTTCTCAGTTTTGAGAGCGATAGAGCAGATTCAATCAATGAGTTTGTGGAATACGGTTCCTAATGAAAAAAAACAGGAAGTGTTGGAAGTACTGAGAAGTCATTTTGGAAAAATTGCCGAAGGGGGTATGGTGCATCGCTACTTGGAAGTAGTAGTAGTGTCAGGGGTGAAGTAGATCATACATATTCAATGAAAAAAGAGTCGCTATTTCTTATTGACATACTGTTTGCACTGCAGCTATATCATTTGCTGTGAGAACTTCATTTTTTGATTCATTGAGGCGGTACATAATATCGGAAGGGTTGTCGCTATGATCTAGCCCTAGTGCGTGACCCATCTCGTGGGCAAGCACGCGAACGAGTTGTTTTTGATTTTGAAATTCGTAGATGGTAATACGCTTGCCGGCACTGTCTGACTCGTACAGTCCTTCATTATATTCTTTTCCTTGGGACACTCCAACTGTATTATATTGATCGACGGTTATATTGAGGTGGGCGGCAACTTTATTGAGAGCATTCACTACAGCATTGAAAGCATCAACAGATACATTGAGGGTATTTTGAGCGGTTTGCGCTGCTTTTTGAATGGTTTGCAAGTCTTTTTCTTCTTGTTGGAGACGGCTGTATTCTTGCGGTGATGTGCGAGCGCTGGCGTTCCATAGGGCTAAGTCTGCTTCATATTGCACCCGCTTTGCTTGAAATTGTTTGTATAGCGTATCAAAAAATCCCTTTTTGCTGATATATTCAGCATGGAGGGTATTATATTTAGCACGTAGGAGGTTATAGCTGCTTTGATTGTCTTCCAGCGTAATCCCTAATGACTTCAGTTTGTCGGTAGCTTCCTGTCGATAATCGTAGGTAAGATTAACGGATATTTCGCCCTGTTCTTTATATTCAAAAAGGTTCTTCTTTATCGGCGTTTCCCAAATTGCTTCGGCATTTTTGAGAGTATCCAACACTTGTTGGTTGCTCAAATGGAAACGCGGGTCAATGGTTCCGAGATGATAGTTAATGGGCTGCTGGCATGGTTTAAATAGCAGTTTTTTATATGCAAGGATCAGTGGATTAAAAAATATTGGATTTGTTATGATCCACCATACGGCGATGCCGAGGCACAGTATTGGTATGAGTAATGATAAGAAACGTTTCATATTATTTGTTTAATTATAATATAAATAGAGTAATGTGTCTTTGTTTATCATGGCGAAAAATATGCTATACTACTTCATATGAAAGATAATGTTCAAGGTGTATTCTGGTTTATTATGGGCTGCGCACTCACCGCTATCGCTTTTTATTTTTTCATTATTCCTAAGACACATGTATTAACCCATATGGCACCATTCCAAACAAATATCGTAAAGGCAACCGCGGAGAATGAGGACTTCCGTCACGTTTTATTCACAGGAGCACAATCTCAGCTCGTAGTAATGAGTATCCCACCGGGCGGTGAAGTAGGTCAGGAAACACATAAAAAGGTGGAGCAGATACTTTATTTCCAGTCAGGGACAGGAGAAGCCATTCTTGACGGAAAAACGACTCACGTTGGTCCTGGCGATGTGGTAATCGTTACGCCAGGGACACAGCACAATTTCCGTAACACGGGGACTGTTCCCCTTAAAATTACGACAACATACGCCCCACCCAATCATATCGACGGGCGCATTCAGCATACTAAAGCTGATGCCGATGCAGATGTCGAGGATGAAGCATTCGATGTTGCAAAGTAGTTGTGATAAAGGTCGAGAAGCGTATTTTTTAATTTTTTATATATATCTTCTATGAAGAAGTTAATTTCTTTAATGAGTCTTGGGGTATTGTTATTTGTCGTTACCCCTACTTTTGCTACAGAATCATCGTCAGATAGTCATGTAAAGAGTCCAAAACAAATGGTGAACATCAACACAGCAGGCCAGGCATCATTGACGGGAACACTTGTCTCTGCTAGTGCAACTTCGTTGACGGTTTCGAGCTGGGGTGGTAACTGGGTTATCAACCTTGCTACGGATGCTAAATTGGTTGCATCATCGGGAATAAAGGCGTTGTCGGCTGATTTCAATGTTGGTGACGCAATAAAAGCTCAAGGAAAGGCAAACAGTACTTCTGCGTGGGCAATTGACGCACGCAATGTACAAGATATCACACTGCAAATGCGTAACGAGAGCTTCATGGGAACGGTATCCGCGGTTAGTGGTAATACCTTTACTTTAACCACAAAGAAGAAGGGAACTCTACAAGTAACTGCTAATGCAGATGCAAAATTCATGCTTAAGGGTAAAACGGCTACTGTAGCAGATTTATCAAATGGCGCGACAGTAACTGTTTCAGGGGTATATAATGTCAAAGCACTGACAGTCGCTGCAAAAAAGATCGTGATTACTCCAACAAAAGAAAAGAAGATGGAGTAATAAACGGTTTTTCTGTAATATCAAAACAACGACTATATGTCGTTGTTTTGATATTACCCAGCATTTTGTCATATATGGATGTTAGGAGGGTCTTGTAAAAACAAGGCTTTTTTAGTACCCTTTAAAGGGAAGAGGCTAACTAGGGAAAAATTATTAATACAGAATTTAACGTACATTGTTATGGTGAGGGTCTTAAAGAATAAATATTTTTGGATTGTATTGTTGATTGTGGTGGTTGTTTCTATTTTTTTATTTATTCAATATAAGCCAAAAGCTGTACCAAAACCAGTTTATACGGTAAGTGCCCAGGATGTTCGTCAGACAGTAATTGCAACGGGCACCGTAACGTCCGGTACTGATGTGAGTCTAAGTTTCAAAAATAGCGGGATACTCCGCACGTTAAATGTTAAAGTGGGGGATAAAGTTAAGGTGGGACAGATATTGGCTAAACTTGACGACGCGGATGCCAAAGCTTCGGTTAGTCAAGCAAATAGTCAACTTCTCGTCGCACGAGCGGCCTATCGTAAGATTGTTAATGGTGCATCGGGCCCTGATATCGATGTTAGTAAGGCTAACGTCACTTCGGCTACTACGACTCTTTCTAATGCTCAGACAAACCTAAAGGACGTGACAGCAGCACAGGATGTTTTGGTACAGAATAGTAAAAACACATTAGCTCAGGCTAGGACTAATTTAACATTAGTAAAAAACCAACAAGATCAATTTGTGAAAAATGCGCTAGCAGTATTATTAAACAGCGGACTCGTTGCAGTTCCCGCCACTACTACTGATAGCCTTGCTCCCGTAGTAACCGGTACGTATACAGGTCCTACGCAGGGTGGCGAATACACAATATCCACCTACAGATCAGGATACTATCATGTGTCAGGATTGAATACGGTCGACGATCGTGTGACGCTCAACGTGCCACTTGCTATAGGTCAGGGTTTATATGTTACGTTTGATAGTTTTTCTCTCAATGACACGTGGACAATAACTGTCCCTAATACATTTTCTAGTGGTTATACCGCTAATAATAACACTTACCAATCAGCACTTCAGACACAAACACAAGCTCTGAGTTCTGCACAGACGGCAATTGATAACGCGACAGACGCCCTTAACTCTGTAATGCAGGCACACGATCAGACAATTAACAATGCGCAGTCAACGGTAGAATCAGCGAAATCGGCTCTTGCACAAGCAAATGCGTCGCTTGCTCTTAAAGTGACAGCAGCACGTCCTGAAGACATTCAATCCGCTCAAGCCTCGATTGCACAGGCGGAGGCAGCACTTGAACTGGCACGAAACACCTTGTCGAACACAGTGATTGTGGCTCCAATATCAGGTCAAATAACTAAGGTGGACGCTAAACTAGGCGAACAGGTCGTTGCTTCAAAACAAATTATTGATCTGCTTGATGCAGACTCACTTCATGTCGAATCATACGTTCCGGAGTCTTCAATAGGGTCAGTATCGATAAATAAACCTATTGATATGACACTTGATGCGATAGGGCCGGACACACATTTATCAGGTAAGGTAATTTCGATTGACCCTGCAGCAACAGTGATATCGGGGGTGATTGAGTTTCGTGTATTATCATCCCTTCCTACTGACACACGTATTGCTGCAGGAATGACGGTCAATCTGACTATTATTGCTGCTGACAAGCCTGATGTACTCGCTGTGCCAAATCGACTGGTTGGTTCAGAGGGTTCTCAATCCTTCGTGATGGTGCTTCGCGGTAGTGATAGCGTAAAAGTTCCTGTCACTATAGGGTTGGTCGGTGATAATTACAGTGAGGTTGCGGCTGGTTTGGTAAGTGGAGATTTGTTGTTAAGTCCGACACCGTAATTACTGTCTTATGGCATTAATTGAACTTGAAGATATTCATAAGGTATATCGCATTGGTACTGAACATGAGTTAGAGATTTTGAGAGGGATCAATCTTTCAGTAAACGAAGGAGAGTTCATTGCCGTGATGGGTCCATCGGGGTCGGGAAAATCAACATTGATGCATATAATTGGTTTTTTGGATCATGCAAGCTCTGGGACATACCGCTTTGATGGGGATGATGTCACCCATTTGAGTGACTCTAAATTAGCACATATTCGTAATCGAAATGTGGGCTTTGTATTTCAGTCATTTAATTTATTGCCTAGGACGAGTGCAATAAATAATGTTCGTTTGCCGATGATGTATGCACGCAACAAAACAGCTGCTCAGATGGACATGGCAGCACGCGCGATGCTCGAGCGGGTTGGGCTTGGTGATCGTATTAATCATCCTCCTTCTGAATTATCCGGTGGCCAACAACAGCGTGTTGCTATTGCTCGCGCACTTATCAATGAGCCAAAAATAATCTTTGCCGATGAACCAACAGGAAACCTTGATTCAAAGTCCTCGATTGATATCATGAATCTTTTCAAAGAATTAAATAAGGCAGGACATACTATTATGTTTGTGACCCACGAGCAAGATATTGCTGATTATGCAAATCGAGTAATACGACTTAAAGATGGACGTATTTTGAGCGATAAAAAAAATTAATATGTTTTGGCAAACTATACACATGGCGATACGGGCGCTCACTTTAAACAAGGTGCGAACTGCTCTCACTATGTTAGGAATTGTTATTGGTATTACGTCAGTTATAGTTCTTGTTTCGGCAGGTCAGGGCGCACAATCTCTGATAGTAGACCAGATTAAGGGTGTAGGGTCCAATCTTTTATTTATTATCCCCGGGGGGAGCAAAAAAGGTCAATTTTCCCCTGCTGCTTCAAGCCAGGGCATATTAATTACATCACTGAATGAGCAAGATGTAAAAGCAATGCGCAATCCGATTTTGGCTCCAGATGTGGAATATGTTAATCCGGGAGTAAGAGGGCAGTTTGCAGTAGGTTTTCGGAATCAAGATATGCAGGTTGCCGTAGCGGGAGAAGATCATACATATGCAAAGGTGCACAGTCTTGAATTTGGTACGGGTGACTGGTTTAATAAAAATGCGGAAGATGGTTTTGAGCAAGTGGCGGTTCTTGGATCTCAAGTGAAAGAAGACTTATTTGGCGCCCAGGATGCGATCGGTCAGATAATTAAGATAAACAAATTAAGTTTTCGTGTGGTAGGGGTCATGAAACCCAAAGGGGTAGGAGTTATGGGGGTGGACCAGGATGGTCAAGTCACTATTCCTGTTACGACCGCGCAAAAAGTTTTGCTGGGTATAAACTATTACAATTTGGTGCAGGTTCAAGTCAAAGATGAAAACAGCCTAGTGGCCGCACAAGATCAAATTACAAAGATTTTACGCAACAATCATCGTATTACAGACCCCAACAAGGATGATTTCACCATTAGAACTCAAAAAGATATTGTTTCTTTGTTGGGCACGATTACATCGGCACTTACATTATTTCTCGGTGCAATCGCAGGGATATCGCTGGTGGTGGGTGGTATAGGCATCATGAATATTATGCTTGTCTCAGTCACAGAACGAACTCGTGAGATTGGTTTACGTAAGGCTATAGGGGCTCAGCGGTCGGATATTTTACTTCAATTTTTATTAGAGGCGGTTACACTTACGATTTTGGGAGGAATTATCGGTATTGTATTCGGATACCTAGGGTCATTTATCATCGCGCATTTTGGAAACTGGAGTCCGACAGTGCCTTTGTCTGCAATTGCTCTTGCCTTTGGTGGATCTGCAATATTTGGATTGGTGTTTGGTATTTATCCTGCATACAAAGCATCAAAACTTGATCCGATTCAAGCATTGCGGTACGAATAGAAGGTTGTTATCATTTTTGTTTTTTTACCTCCTTCAACAAAACAGCACGAGTTTCAGGGCCGACGTACCCATATCCCGTACTATCCTCAGTTCCATTACACGCAATGTTCTTTACGCATTGAAAACGTTTGAGAGCCTCACGTGTCTCAATATTGAAGGTGTTAGTTTCATTTCCAGAAGATCCGGGCCCGGAACGAGCCACAAAGAAATTGCTGGCGTTTAATATTTGTTGTAGTACTTTCACTTCAGGGTCTTTCGCTCCAATACCGATGTTTTTTGTAATAAGTGGAGTGTCTCTTTTTGTGGAGATGGTAGCTATTTTAACACCTTTTTTGCTTGGTTTTGAAATAGAAGAAGTGGATTTAACGCATCCTCTCCATGGTTGAATTCCTTCGTATTGATACATATATCGTGCGTATCCTAGATTTCCATCTAGGGTATATATATCAAACCCCAGTTTCTTGGCACTATTGGTGTGGCCTTTCCCTATTTGGAAGACGCCTATGTATCTTCCACCACCACCGGTGAAGGTGGAACCTTTTGGGGTGTATTGTTGGAAACTCGACTCACATTGCGCTATGCTAATCATCTGGGGGGTGTCGGCAAACAGTTTTACTATTGCTAGTTTAGTTTCTTTATTGTCATGTAGCGGAGTGAGAGAATCAGCAAAAGCATTTTGTCCAATGATTGTGGACAAAGAAATAAACAAAATTGAGAGAAAACGTATCTTTGGGAGATAAAATTTCATGGGTATATAGTATCAGTTTGTTTTCATTTTGAGAAGGGTGTTCTTCTTAAGGAAAAATACCGAAACCCTTGCTTTTTAAAGAAAATGTGCTACAGTCAGTTTCTTCTAACTCAGCAGTAATTATATATATGAAAAAAATGAATAGAAATAGTACCTCTAGCTCAAGAAGAGAAAGACAGGTACCTTCTGGCCCAAAGTCATGGAGCCGAGATTCTGGCGGTAGCGACTCAATAAGAAAGGAGATGCACAAGGCAACATGTGGTGATTGTAATGATATATGCGAAGTTCCATTTAAACCAAATGGAAAAAAGAAAGTTCTTTGCCGTGATTGTTTTAAAAGAAGCGACGATAAACAGAAAACACGGTCACCGTATAAATCAGAAATTAAGTTTGGTACTAAGACTGAAGGTCAGTACGAAGAACAGTTTAAAGCCTTGAATGCGAAACTTGATATTATTATACAAGCGTTGCGCTAGTTTGTTGTTACGTATAGCAGTCAACAAGAAGGGCCAGAATTATTGCATATCGTTCATGTTTAGCGTATTGTAGAAGTATACAATCTATAAGGCGCTTTTTATGATTCCAAAAAATATCATCGTACATCATACTGCTTCGGCTCGAGATACTACCACTGTCCAGGCGGTAGACCGTTATCACCGTGATAAAGATTGGGGTGGTGGCGCACGCATACCAAAATCGTCGCTTGGTTGGTATGTGGCGTATCATTATTTTATCGAAGTCACAGGAGCAGTGACACAATGTGCCGATGATTCCGAAATTAGGTGGCATGCCGCTGAAAGAAATATCGATAGCCTCGGTATCTGTCTTGCGGGATGGTTTGATGATGGTCACGATACCTTACCCACTCCAGCACAAGTGAAATCTCTCACTGAATTGCTAAAATTCAAGTCAAAACAGTATAGTATCCCTGCCAGTCAGATATATCCTCATAGGAAATTTGCCAATAAAACCTGTTACGGGTTGCACATGGGCGATGATTGGGCAGCAAATTTGATTCGAACGCCTTATAATCAAATTACTGATCCTAAGTTTTTAAAACGATATAAGGCTGATCAGATCGTCAAGCTACCTGATGGAAAAATTGTTTTGAAAAAGGGCGTGGTGCCTATCGCGGGAACGACAAAGGTTATTTATCAATAATAAATATGGTAAAAAAGAAGGGTACGCTCGTTCTCGTGCGTCACGGTGAGTCTCGTTTTAATACGTTAAATCTGTTTACCGGTAATATAGATGTTTCGCTTAGCTCAGCAGGCCTCAAGGAAGCCCAACGGGTTGGGAGACATTGTAAGAAATTTGATTACGATGTTGTGTTTACGTCCCATCTCGAACGAGCGCAAGAAACACTCTTGGTGATTATTGCTCCTCAAAAAAAGATCGGGATTTTTCATCATGAGATCAGTGCTCGGCACAATACGTATCTGAATCTTTCAGAAAGGCTCAAAACTGAGGTTCTTTCTGTGTATGTAAGCAGTGATCTCAATGAACGATCGTACGGTATTCTTCAGGGTATGAATAAAACTTCGGCAAATAGGACATATGGGGCGGGAAAAGTGCTTGCATGGCGTCGTAGCTACAAGAAGTGTCCTCCCAAGGGTGAAAGTTTAAAAGATGTATATGAACGAGTTATTTCCTATTTTGAACGCCACATTTATCCTCGAATGAAAAGAGGAGAAACAATACTAGTTGTTGCTCATGGAAATACATTGCGCGCTCTTGTAAAATATCTGGAACATATTAGTGATGAAAATATTTCCTCCGTTGACTTGCCGTTTGCACAACCACTCGTATATACCCATGATGATGATACTTTTGTGCGGACAGAGGGATTGTACACACTTGAACGACCACTCAGATGATGGCTGGCTAGGAATGAAAAGATTGTAACTATTTATTGATGTTATGCTATAATATTTAAAGATTTTCACTTTTTAAACTATCCTTTAATTCATATAAGAAGAAACGCATGAAGAGGTTTAATATAAATGCGATAGCTGTTACATTGGCCGCGGCCTTTGTGTTTATCGCTAGTGGTTTCATCGGATCTAATCAGGTATTTGCGGCCGCCGTGGCACCAACATTGGGTGCCGCAAGTACTTTTGCTGTTATGGCTGCGTCGGCAGTCACATGTACGGGTGCAACTACAATTAACGGAGATGTCGGAGTTTCAACCGGCACCTCAATTGGTGGTTTTCCTGTTCCTTGTACGGTTACAGCCCCTAGTGCTACTCACTCTAACGATGCAAGTGCAATAGCGGCTCAGGCATCTATTCTCATTGCGTATGGCCAACTTGCTGCTCAACCGCTTGACCCAGGCCCTGCCTTAAACCTTGCTGTGAATAACACCGTTACTCCAGGCGTTTATGATGTGGGAGCGAGTTCTTTTGCTGGTACCACCCTTACTCTTAATGGGCCGGGTGTTTACATTTTTCGAAGCACATCGAGTATTGTAACTTCAGGTGCTGCTGTTGTGAGTTTGACCAATGGTGCGACAGCAGGCAATGTGTTTTGGCAGATCCCCACCACGATGAATATTGGTACGGGAACGCAGATGGTGGGAACCATTATCGCGGATACCGGAGCTATCACCCTCGCAACAGGTGCAACCTTGAATGGTCGCGCACTTACGAAAGGAACGAATATTTCATTGGATGCAAACACAGTCACCGTTCCCACTGCTCTCCACCTTCGAAAGACGGTAATTAACAACGATGGGGGTGCCGCTCTTAATACAGCGTGGACGCTTACTGCCACTGGCACAGGCATCTCACCAACAAACTTGACCGGTAATACACCAGTAGACAGTGGTCTAACATTTAAAGCTGATACGTATACACTCGCTGAAACAGGCGGACCTACCGGCTATACCGCAAGTTCATGGGTTTGTGTTGGCGGTGCACAGGTGGGTGCTACAATCACTCTTGCTGTTGGTGGTGAAGCTACGTGTACGATAACCAATGATGATAATGCAACTGGATCATCGACCAACAACACTATTACGGTATTTAAACAAATAATAAACGACAATGGTGGTACTGCCACTAGTTTCCCTTTGTTTATCAATGGAAATTCCGTGGTTAGCGGTCAAAGTGTAAGTTTCGCACCAGGAATGTACACTATTTCTGAGACGAGCCTCCCAAATTACAAAGCAACGTTTTCTGGTGATTGTAATATCAATGGCGTAATTAATCATGGGGGATTTAATACTCACAACGACGTGTGTATCATCACTAATGATGACATCCCACCAGTAGTTGCTCCGGCACCGGCTATTCCTCCTGTACCACCCCTCATTGACGTAATAAAAGTACCAGCCCCCCTCTCCTTACCTGCCGGTCCTGGTCCTGTAACATATACCTATACACTTCGTAATATTGGTATAGTGCCAGTAACAAACATCTCAATGATAGGTGATACGTGTAGCCCTATAGTGTTACAATCAGGAGATCTCAATAATAATGCAAAACTTGAGGTGAATGAAACGTGGGTATATCGTTGCTCTACATCTCTTTCAGCGACACACACCAATACGGTAGTTGCGACTGGATGGGCCAATGGTATTTCCGCTGTTGATATTGCAAGCGCAACGGTCGTTGTTGGTATACCCATTGTTCCTCCACTGATTCACGTAGTAAAGAAGCCGAGTGTGTTCATTCTGCCTTCATCGGGGGGCGCAGTTACCTACACATACATAGTAACAAATCCCGGTACTGTCCCACTGAGCAATGTCAATATTACCGACGATAAATGTACTGGTTTGCCTGGCCAAGTTGTGGGCCATCCAGGAGATCTTAATAAAAATAACTTGCTCGAGAGTAACGAGACATGGAATTTCAAATGTCTAACGACACTCAACAAAACAACGACAAACACTGGTACTGTTGAAGGTACTGCAAATGGTCTCATTGCAAGAGATTTTGCGGTTGCTACTGTCGTTGTTCCTCCCCCAGCTCCCGTTGTTCCGAAATTACCTAAAACGGGTTTTGCACCCACAGGAAACATTGGAATACCCATGTCTATCAAAATTCCCAGCATTAAAGTTAATGCGGCAGTGAAAAAAGTTTCTTTGACCTCCGACGGATCAATGGGTGCCCCAAAAGCATCTCTTGATACTGGTTGGTTTTCGCTTGGTCCCCGTCCAGGAGAGACAGGGAGTGCCACGATATCCGGGCATGTTAATTCGATGACGAGTAATAATGCTGTATTCACGAATCTCCGTAAAGTAAAGCCAGGCGACAAAATCTCAGTGAAAGATGACAAAGGGGCAGTAATTTCCTTTGTTGTTCGCGGAAGCAAGAAGTATGCGGCTGCCGCGGATGCGACTGACGTATTTAGTTCAAAAGATGGCAAAGCACACCTTAACCTTATAACGTGTGATGGAGTCTGGAACAAAAAAGCTCAGCAATATTCAAAACGCTTAGTGGTATTTACTGACAGAGAGGGGTAATTAAACGGGAAATACTTATCTAAAAAAATAGTCACTCATATTAAGGATGGCTATTTTTATTTTATCCCCGAGACGTAAAAGTAAGTTCCTTGTAAATATAAGTGAGTCTTGCCATACTATCTATATAAAATAATCATTTTATTGTTGTATCATGACCCCAAAGAAATCCATAGGTTTAGTGCTGATTATTCTTTTTGTGGGTTCCTCTCTTGGGTACCTTTTTTATGTGAGCAATGCAAGGAGACAGGCAATTATCTCTTCGGCATCTTCTGCAAAAATTGGGCAAGACACCGAAATAGCTACTCCATTGCAGGATATATCGAATTACAAAGCTATCAAAGAAAAATACTCACTTCATCTGACACCTTTACAAGAGGAGTATTTTGAAAAAAATAGGTTTCTATTGCTTAATGAGGATGAAACGGTGTTTGCTTCATCAAACGTACATAATTCTGACAAAATGCTGAGTGATTTTGATACTATTGGTGGGACAAAATCTGAACAAAACCGAAAGTTGGAAGATACAGTGTTTGTCACCCCAGATGTTGTTCTTCATGCTTATAGTAGATATCTCAACCTCACCTTGGAGGAATTGGAAAATACGCAATTAACCACTGCTCTGGGGGCCTTTTTAAATGATCTTCATAGTAATCTCGCTAATGCGTCTAAGTACAGTACAGATACTGTTCATGATCGGTATATGAATTTAGAAGCACAGATCGTACTTGCTCAGGTTTTGCTCGAAAATAAAAATCCAAAAAAGCCAGATACGTTCAATACGAGAGAGGAAGAGGAATTATATTTGAGCAAAGACAAAACAGTTGATTCTTTGCAGAATGCGAATCAAATTCTTAATAAATACTCTAAAGATCTTTCTCCTGATCTTGTTAAAGTCGTCACCTATGAGCTTGATAAGATTTATTCTGCCAACGCGATGGATAACTCGCCCTTGTTTCTTCAATACGACGACACATTAAAAACCGATTACACTCAGTTTGTTCCACAGGGGTATTATGCAAAAAAATCTAGTCTCCGCGCATATTTTCGTACTATGACGTACTTAAGTAACAGTAGTTACTCGTTTAAAACAGATCTAGGTATCAGTGATGCGATGCTTTTAACAGAACAATTTACCAAAAAATCATCGAATGGAAGAACACCACTGGACTCATGGGATAGGATTACAAAGATAATGGGATTGTACGCAGGTACGGGTGATGATATTACCTATACAGAAATGCATGACTTTGTAGCTAATGTCTATGGATCAAATCCGGTGTCTGATCAGGTTGTCGCGTCAGGAGTTGCAATACAAAATTTTAGGGTACATTCCAGCCAACTAAGAAAGCCAGAAATTTTATCAGAGGGTCTAGCTGGTCAAAAGATTGAGCAAAATAATACATTATCCTATCGTATTTTTGGTCGCCAGCGTACCTTTGATACACCATTTCTCAATGGTCTTACTGACGGCAATGGACACGTTGATGTGAAATTGCCTTCCATTCCTTCATCTTTGTTTATTCCTGCGGTAATGGGCGATCAACGTGCAAAAGATTATGTTGGAACCTTCTTGCAGGGAGACGCCGAATTTTCGGTACTTGAAGTGCAGGCGTTCATGGATAAGTTTCAGATTAAAAAAGCGGATGTTGCCAAAATTACCAAAGATGAATGGTTCGCATCATTAGATGGCGCGTGGTTGTATGTTTTAGGGTCGTTCACGGGTGGAACATATGGAAAAGAATATCCATTGTACATGCAGGCATTACCGTTTGCCGACAAGCAGATACAGACATTTCTGGGATCATTCACTGAATATAAGCACGATAAGCCTCTACCTATTGATCAAAGTTACACAGACAATGCGTCAGATATTGAAGGGAACCAAGAGAGCGCCATTCCACCGGTGGTCAAAGGGTTTGTTGAACCTAATCTTGAGTTTTGGTATCGATTTAATGCATTGATTGATCGTACTCAGCAAGTTTTTGATGAGAATGATCTGTTTAAAGACAGTCCTGCCACGGAGCGTCTTAAAAAATTTAAATCAATATGTATACTATATACCACCATTGCAACAAAAGAATTGCATAATGATGCAATAAGTGATGATGAGTACGAACTACTCCGTACGGAAAATTTGAAATTTATGTCTGAACCTTTTAATTCGGCATTTGTTAGTGATAACTCAGGGAAAGTGGCGCTCATTACTGATATATATACCGATGATGCCAATGATAAAACTCTGTATGAAGCAACAGGGACGCCGTATCTTATGTTAGTGGCAGTGGGTAATGATCAGACTCCTCGTGTGGCAGTCGGTCTTGTTTATAATCATTATGAATTAACCAGTAATCGCTCACAGCGTCTCACTGACGAAGATTGGCGTACATGGGTATATGACAAAAAGGATGAATTACCTCGGAAAAATTTCTGGTATGATCCATTGTTTGCCCAATAGACAGTCTATTCTTGCGAAAGTTTGTACTCCTTGGGAAAGACATAGCGCGAAATAGAAAAGATACTGAACGTGATAAATGGAGCAGCAAAGATATCAATGGAATAATGAAGACGGCCGATGAGCATGCTTATTCCCAGTATACAGCTTGAAGAAAGAAAGATATATCGCCATAACCGTTTACGCCAGGAAATTAATGCCAATAAAAACGGTATCCCTGTATGCCCAGAAAAGAAGTAGTCATTGCTGGTATTAAATAAAAGGTTGTATGCCCAGAACCCAAAATCTGTATGTTCAAATACAATTTGGTAGGGGTTTTGTCCGAGATGGGTAAGAATAATGAAGAACGAACGGATTGCGATAAATAAAGCTACGGCACGTGTTCCGAAATTAAGAAGGTTGGGATGACAAATAAAGCAGATTAAGGTGAGTAAGCCTGCCAATAGACTTCCTTGAATAATGAGTGCTTCTATATTTAAAAAAGGAAGATGGCCCCAAAACAAGTCTTCAACAGGGATTCCTTGCAGGCTTGAAACATAGCTGTTTGCCAATTTTTGAACGATCAAGGAAAAAATAAGAAACCCGATTCCTATCAAAAGAGAACGTACGTTTGATGAAATCCAATGTTTTTTGTGGTGTTCCCGAATGCGGGCGAGCACTTTTTTATATGACAATAAGTCCATAACGCTCTATTGTCCGTGATATATAGCTTTCCTGATTTTTATCAGTTTAGTGTAATTATGGCTTGTCGCGGTCATTCTGTCCATCGTCTTGTCAAATGCCGTGTATGTCTTTGGTGGTTTACTATCCTTCGGCTTGATCATTTGGAATATTTTTGGTATATTAGAACGACATTATTCATACGTTTCCTTGTATTATGGCTGCAAACGACGTGGTGTTGCGCTTTCAGGATGTAACCTTTGAGTACAACCCAAACAAAAAAACACTTGATGACGCCTCCGCTTCCATCCGAACAGGTAGTAAGATTGCGCTCATGGGACAAAACGGTGCAGGAAAAAGCACCTTGTTTAAGCTCATTTCTGGTGAACTGACCCCGAAAGAAGGGAAGATTTTCTTGACCCCGCCTGATGCGACTATCGGCATTGCCCGCCAAGTCATGGATCCCAAATACAATGAACTCACGATCCGTGAATATTTTGCTACCGCGTTTACGGGCGAGTCATATCATTTGGAAAAGCAAATCAAGCGCGTTCTTGATGCAGTAAACCTTGACGTTGACCTCGACGGCAAAGCAATCAAAGGATTTTCCGGAGGTCAGCAAGCGCGTTTATTGCTTGCGCACGCACTCATGGGTGATCCTGATATCTTGCTTCTTGATGAGCCTACGAACAATCTTGACCAAGAGGGAATCAACCACCTCACCGGATTTTTGGTGATGTATGATAAAACGTGTTTGGTTATTTCCCACGATGCAGAATTTTTAAACTGTTTCACTGACGGCGTATTATACTTGGATGCCTACACAAAAAAGATTGAGCAATATACTGGTACCTATACTGATGTAGTAGAAGAAATCGCTCTTCGCGTTGAACGTGAAAAAATGCAAAACGCTCGCGCAGAAAGCGAGATCCGTGAAATGAAAGCAAAAGCAGAAGTCTTCGCTCACAAAGGAGGAAAACTTCGTTCGGTGGCAAAGCGCATGCGCGACAAGGCAGATGAAGCAGAAGAAGGTAAGGTTGACGTGCGTCGTGAAGATAAGCCTATCAGAAGCTTTAAAATCCCCGCACAGGAGTTTTCAGGGTTCTTTGATGGGAAAGTACTTGAGATCAAAAAACTCACTGCTATGAAGGCAGGGGAGCCGGTCAGCAAAGAAGTCGATATTGTCGTGCGAAAAGGAAAGCACGTCCTTGTAGAAGGGCCAAACGGTATCGGAAAAAGTACCTTCATCGATGCGATCGCAAACAACACCGCCGACGGCGTAACAATCGGTGAAGGTGTACGTGTCGGATACTACAGCCAAAATTTTTCAACCTTAGATTACAACCAAACTGCATACAATTGTCTCTTGGGAGTAATGGATCTCAAAGATGAACAAGTACTGCGTTCAACTGCCGCATCATTTTTACTCGACGGTAAAGCATTGAGCAACGAAATCGGTCAGCTGTCAGAAGGACAAAAAGGCCTCTTGCAATTTGCTCGATTAGTATTGATGCAGCCTGGACTGTTGATCCTTGACGAACCCACGAACCACATCAATTTCCGCCATTTGCCGGTCATCGCAGAAGCACTCGACAAGTTTGAAGGCGCGATGGTACTGGTAAGCCACGTTCCTGATTTCGTGGAACAAGTGAGGATTGATGAGAAGATTGATATGAGGGCGGTTTAGGGATTAAGAGATACTACACTTAACAAGAAACTTGGCCCTCCCCCTTGCTTTTTTCCACAGGACGTGCTATACTCCCTTTTACTATAAATTGTTATATAGATTTCCGAGAAAGTTTGACTTTATTCGATGTTCTATACGGCAATTCGAATATCGTTAAATAATAACTTATTTACGCCTTTTTAGGTGTATACGGACAATCTATGGGACAATTTTCACCTTCGTCTAGCCGCTCAAGTGGCCCCAACAAACGTTTTTCTTCGTCTAAACCGTCAGGATCAAGCCGTTTTGGCTCTTCTTCACGACCTTCATCCTCTTCAGGATCGTTTTCACGATCGTCTGGCCCAAGCCGTATCGGTGTAGGAGCTTCACGATCATCTTCATCTTCGTCATCAGGACCAAGCCGCTTTGGAGATTCTGCAAAACCAGCCTTTTCAGGCCGTTCTCGCGGTACTTCACGTCCTTCATTTAGTTCATCTGGACCATTTCGTCGTGGCGGTGGCAAACCTCAAGCAAAAAAACGCCGTTTTAGCGAAACGCTCGACCCTGCTTTGTTTATTAAAAAAGCATCTACTTCTGCTCCTGTAGTCCCTGTGGTTATCACGCACAAATTCACTGATTTTAAGTTCATAAAAGAGATCAACGACAACCTTGCTCGAAGGAAGTTTTTGGATCCAACCCCCATCCAGGATCGTGCGATTCCTGTGGTTATGGAAGGCAAAGATATTATTGGTCTTGCGAATACCGGTACGGGAAAGACAGGTGCATTCTTGCTTCCGTTGATTCATAAGGTATTTAACAACCCTTCACAGCGAGTGATTATTATCGCTCCGACTCGCGAACTTGCGGTGCAGATCGATGATGATTTCCGTGCATTTGCCTATGGTATGAAGCTCCATTCGGCTGTGGTTGTAGGAGGAACGTCGATGCACAAGCAGATTTTCAATCTTAAGCGCAGCCCCCATTTTATTATTGGAACGCCAGGTCGTTTGCAAGACATGGTCGCGCGCAAGAATATTCGTCTTGGGATGTTTAACAACGTCGTACTTGATGAAGTAGACCGCATGCTTGATATGGGATTTATCGAACCCATCAAGGAAATGCTCTCACAACTCCCAGAACAACGTCAGACATTATTTTTCTCTGCTACGCTTCCACCGCGTATAAGTTTGCTGACAAGCCAATTTTTGAAAGATCCGGTTACTATTGAAATCCGATCGGGAGTTACAGCTGATTCTATTGAACAAGATGTAGTTCGTGTTAAGGACAAGACAATGAAATTCCAAGAGTTGCAAAATCTTCTTAAAAATCCCGCACTTTCAAAGGTATTAATTTTCAGTGAAACAAAACGTGATGTTGAACGCCTTACCCAGGATTTGATCTTGAAAGGCTTCAAGGCTGATTCTATTCATGGTGATAAGCGTCAGATGCAGCGCCAGCGCGCACTGAGCCAGTTTCGTGATAATCGCGTTCGCATCCTTGTAGCAACCGACGTTGCTGCTCGTGGACTTGATATCAAAGACATAACTCATGTGATTAACTACACGATTCCAAACACTCACGATGACTATATCCACCGCATCGGTCGAACCGGTCGTGGAACAAGTAAAGGTATCGCGTTAACGTTCATCTAAACTATATCTATCGTTTGTTGAGTAACAAAGCACCAGTGAATCTGGTGTTTTGTGTTTTAGTGGTATAATACGTGGTGATAGTTCGAATAATTATTTACAGTGTTTATTTTTATGAAAAATAAAAGTTTAATGATTGTTGGGGGAGTTGTCGTGTTGATCGCTTTAATCGTTGGAGGTGTAATGTTGAGTTCAAAGAAAACGACGCCTGTGAGCCCTGCACCTGCGCCCATAGTAGCTCCCGTTACGCCTCCGGCACCACCAGTAGAACCTAAGGCACCGGCAGCAACTGAATCAAAATCTTTTAATGAAATTCTTTCGGCGGGAGGGGTGGTTGAGTGTGCTTTCAGTAGTACTGACGATCCAACAACAAAAACCAGTGGTACGCTGTATTCAGGTGATGCTATGATGCGTGGAGATTTTCAATCTCAAACTATCGGCGGTGCGATGATGTTGGGACACATGGTGTTGAAAGATGGATATATGTATTCATGGGTGGACGGTATGGCGGGGGGTATGAAATTCAAAGTGGATACAACAAAGACAGCAGATAGTAACGGTGCTGATAAAAACAATCTTGATGTGAATAAGAAAATGGATATCACGTGTAAACCATGGAGTGTTGATTCAGCGCAGTTTGTTCTTCCCACTGATCGACAGTTTCAGGATCTGACTTCGTTCGCAAATCCAGCGGGGGTGAAAACAGAAGATTCGAACAATGGTGCAGCAACGGGAACCGTAAAACCAGCAACCAGTCAATGTGCTGTCTGTGATAGCCTTTCTGGTGACCAAAAGCAACAGTGCAAGACAGCGTTGGGGTGTAAGTAAGGATTCAATGGAAATCCCTTTCCTCTAGAGTGATGCGATGCTCTAAGGAAGGGGATTTTTGACATAGATTTTGATAAGAAGGTTGTGATTAGCTCACCCGAGGGCGATCTTGACACAAACCCACTTTTCCTGTAGAGTAGGTAGTACTATGGCCTTATAAGGAAAGGCCTTTTTTATATCTTCAGTATGGAAATCAGAAATATTGCAATTATTGCTCACGTTGACCATGGTAAAACAACTCTTACCGATGCTTTGATGCGTCAAACAGGGATGGTCAAAGAAGGTTCTTCTATGGATTCAAACGCGCTTGAACTCGAGCGCGGTATTACGATTTACGCAAAAAATGCCGCCATTATCTACAAAGACACAAAAATCAACATCGTTGACACTCCTGGTCACGCTGACTTTGGTTCTGAAGTAGAACGTGTACTCCGATCTATTGACTCAGTATTACTCGTAGTCGATGCACAAGAAGGTCCGATGCCTCAGACTCGTTTCGTTTTGAAAAAGTCTCTTGAGCTCGGTCTTAAACCTATTGTTATCATCAACAAGATTGATAAAGAGGGTTCTGATCCGGATTGGTGCGAGGAACAAGTACTTGAATTATTCCTTGAACTTGGCGCATCTGACGCTCAAGCAGATTTTCCTGTGATTTATGCCATTGGACGTCTCGGCATCGCAAAAAAGAATCTCAGTGATGAATCAACGGATCTTACTCCGCTTCTTGATATGATTTTAGAAAAAGTACCAGTTGCTTCATCTGATGAACTTACCGCAAAACCTCTCATGTTCCAGCCGTTTAACCTTGCATATGATAACTTTCTTGGTCGTATGGCTGTCGGTCGCATCTATGAAGGAACTATCCAGGCAGCACAAAACGTGTTTGTAAAAAAACCAGACGGTACGATGCGCAGCGGAAAGATTACAAAGATGTTTACTTTTCAAGGACAAGACCGTGTGGATGCTATTGAAGCAACCTCAGGAGATATCGTTCTTATTGCAGGATTACCTGATATTGATATCGGAGAAACTATTACTACTGACCCTAACGCCGAACCACTACCAGCAATTGCTATTGATGAGCCAACGATTGCTCTTACTTTTTTGGTGAACAATTCACCGTTTGGTGGACGTGAAGGAAAATTCGTCACTTCACGACAGTTACGTGAATATCTTGAACGCGAGCTTGAAGTCAACGTCGGTTTGAAGATTGATTTTCAATCTCCGGATAGTTTCCGCGTTTATGGACGTGGCGAACTTCACATTGCCATTTTACTTGAAAACATGCGTCGCGCAGGATACGAGCTTCAGGTTTCACAGCCACAAGTCATCATTCATGAAGTCGATGGGCACAAACATGAACCATTTGAAGAAGTCATTATTGATACACCAACTGAATTCCAAGGTTCTATTATTGAACGTTTGAGCGCTCGTGCCATCATGTTAAAAGATATTTCTAACAAAGAAACAACGGTTCGTCTAACTTTTGAAGGTCCGACTCGTGGATTGCTCGGTTATCGTAACCAATTTGTGGTGGATACCAAAGGCGAAGGTATTATGTCATCACGTGTGATAGGGTTTAAACCGTATGCAGGTGAAATTAGTAAGCGTAGCGTCGGTTCGATGATCTCTATGGCGGCCGGTAAAGCACTTGGATTCAGTTTGTGGGGTCTGCAGGATCGTGGCACTCTGTATATTGGTCCTACCACAGAAGTATATGAAGGTATGGTCATTGGAAATACTTCAAAAGGAGAAGAAATGTCAGTCAATCCCACAAAAGGAAAGCAGCTTACCAACATGCGTTCATCCGGTGCTGACGACGCAATCAGTCTTTCACCTCCCTTTGAGCTTACGATTGAACGCGGTCTTGAAGTCATGGCAGATGATGAATATCTTGAAATTACACCAAAGAGTGTGCGTCTTCGCAAACAATATCTTAATGAAACAGAGCGTGTAAAAGCAAAAAGGACGTAAGTTTGCATATCGCGAGTCAGCTTGGTACTATAGGGAAACATATATATTGACCTATGGAACAGAATAAAAAAATCATTGTCGCCGTAAGTGGGGGGTTTGATCCGGTCCATATCGGTCATGTTCGCATGTTCAATGAAGCTAAGAAACTCGGGGATGAACTTATTGTCATTCTTAACAATGATAATTGGCTGAAAAAGAAAAAGGGATATGCGTTCATGCACCAAGATGAACGCAAGGAATTAATAGAGTCCTTTCGAGCGGTCGACAAGGTCGTGTTTACGAAACACGAAGAAGACTTTGTCGATAGAAGTGTATGCCATATTTTAGAAGAAATTCGACCTGATATATTTGCTCAAGGAGGAGATCGAGACCAGAAGGATGCAAATACTGCGAGTTCCTCTTTAAACCCTGAACAGGAGCTCTGCAATCGCTTGGGAATCGAGTTGGCTTTTAACGTTGGGGCGGGAGGGAAGGTGCAGTCGTCGTCTTGGTTGGTTGAAAAAGTGAAAGAAGCATAAGATATATATTGTCATCAATATGTTTTTGCGATTTGTACACAAAACACATCAACACACCCCTGCCTTGATTTTGGTGTTGTCAGTTTTGATGGGGGTTGTGTGGCAGTATTTCTTTTTTGATAAAGCACTTGGTATCTCATTTCCTCTTTTTATTATTTTGATCGTCCTCGGATTTTACGGAGTGATTGTAAACAAAACGGAACAAAAAGGGGCTTTAGCATCGTGGTTGATCATTCCTCTATTGTTTTTCTCGTGGATGGTGTTTGTTCGTGACAATACGGCGTTGACTGTGTTTAACGTCCTCATTTCGCTTTATGCGCTATCGCTTCTTTTGTATTCTATGACGAGTACTCGATCGCTGATTAAGCAGATTGAGAAGGCATTGTCTCGGGCACTTCTTGTGCCATTTTATTCCGTCATGGAGTTTTTTCGTCTTTTTAAAAAATTACCATATAGTAATTTGCCGATTTCAGGCAATAAGAAATTATTGTTGGCTATCGGGCGTGGTGCTCTTATTACCATCCCGATATTTGTTATATTTACCGTCTTGTTTGTTTCCGCTGATGCGGGGTTTGGAGATTTTATAAAGAGTATCGTCACATTTAATATCAGCATTGATGTGAAACTTATGTGGCGCGTCATGTTAAGTATTATTATTGCCGGATTGATTGGTGGCGCCTATGCTTATTCCTTTTATCATACCGATACGGTCGCTGAAAAGAAGGAGGTGTTAAGTACTGGTCAGAATCGTTGGATAGAAATCGCTGTTCTTTTGATTTCTCTGAATATCCTATTCTTTGCTTTTATCATCGTACAGTCGACTTACTTATTTGGTGGTGTGGAGATGGTAAGTAAGCTAGGCCTTACTTACGCAGAGTACGCTCGAAGAGGTTTTTTTGAATTAGTCGTCGTGTCAATTTTGACTTTCATTATAGTAATGGCATGTGATTATTTTCAGAATAAAAGACGTCATGTTCATGGTTATACGTTCAAAATTGCAAGCTCGTTGATCATTGTTCAGACGTTATTAATAATGACTTCAGCGTTTTATCGGCTGTCTTTGTACGAAAGTGCCTTTGGATTTACTCTCTCTCGATTTTTTGCCCACACTATCATCATCTGGTTGGGGGTGATGCTTGTCTTTCTCGGTTACAAGATTCTTGCACGACTTTCTTCTACTCGTTTCTTGCAAGGGTCCATTATTTCGGTACTAGTTGTTTTTGGAATTTTGAATATACTCAATCCGGAGCGATTTATCGTGGGGGAAAATATAAAACGATTTAATGCGACGGGAAAGATCGATGAGGCGTATTTAACACAACTTTCGGATGACTCTGTTCCGGCGGTCATAGTGGCGTTGAAAGCAAACCCTCCTGTCAATCTCGGTTCTCCATTATCTTTTCTTGATAATCACATAAATAATCGAAAGATAGACGGACCGACTGATGAGCGTTCTAATGCCTGGCAGTCATTACGTATTGCTCACATAAATGCACAGCGTGCACTTGATTCATATGGACATTAGAGAAGAATCACTTGAGTTACATAAGCGTCTCAAAGGAAAAATTTCTCTTGGTGTAAAAACACCGATATTAACGCGCCATGATTTGTCATTGGCGTACACACCGGGGGTTGCGGCTTCATGTTTAGAAATCGCAAAAGATGTTTCTCAAGTATGGGAATACACATCACGCGGAAATTGGGTGGCAATTGTGAGTGACGGAACTGCCGTTCTAGGTTTAGGCGACATTGGCCCGGAGGCAGGATTACCTGTTATGGAGGGTAAGGCGGTTTTATTTAAAGAATTTGGAGGAGTCGATGCATTTCCTATTGTTTTAAATACCAAAGACCCCGAAGAAATAATAAATATTGTGAAAGCGATCGCACCTTCTTTTGGTGGTATTAATCTCGAAGACATTAGTGCTCCGCGTTGTTTCTATATCGAGGAGCGACTCAAAAAAGAACTTGCTATCCCCGTGATGCACGACGATCAACACGGTACGGCGATTGTCGTGTTGGCGGGGCTTATCAACGCATTGAAGATTACGGGACGCACTTTTGCAACTACTCGATTTGTTATTAGTGGGGCAGGGGCTGCAGGCGTTGCGATTGCAAAGATACTTTTATCGCAGGGTGCAAATAATCTTTTGGTGGTCGATACGAAAGGGATTATTTCCACGATGCGCACTGATCTTACTGATATAAAACAATGGATCGCCAGTAACACTAACTCTGCGAAAAAAGAAGGAAATTTAAGTGATGCACTTAATGATGCTGACGTGTTTATCGGGGTAAGTGCACCAGGTATTGTCTCTGAGGATATGGTACGTTCCATGAATGACGATGCGATCGTTTTCGCGCTTTCGAATCCTACTCCGGAGATCATGCCCGAGATTGCACGCGCTGGTGGTGCGCGTATCGTGGCAAGTGGTCGCAGCGATTATCCGAACCAAATCAATAATGTGCTCGCATTTCCAGGTGTTTTTCGCGGTGTACTTGATGTGCGAGCGCCTGCCATAACAGAAAATATGAAACTCGCGGCTGCAACGGCGCTTGCTCAATATGTGAAACAGCCTGACGAAACGCACATTATTCCGGATTGTCTTGATAAAGGAGTGGTGCCGGTAGTTGCTCAGGCAGTAAAGACTTGCTTTATATCCCCGTTGTGATATCATTGACTAGTTATTAATTCTTAAGCACACGAACATGTCAGCAGAAAACCCAGCAGAGGATGAAGTAGTTGAGGTAGCAGCAATCGAAGGTGACACCAATGAAGAAGTGGAAGCAGAAAAAGAAGCAGTTGTAGAAGAAGCAGGAGAGTAATTTCCGTTCTCACTCTGTATAAAAACCACGAGTAGCAATGCTCGCGGTTTTTATATACACAAAAAAGTTGAGGGAAATATGCTACACTATAGACATGAATAATGGAATGGATAAATTTCGTCTTACCAATCTTGCTGATGGTATTTTTTCTATTGTTATGACACTGCTCGTCATTGATTTAAAAATACCTCAACTTATAGGATTGGCGACTAATCATGAACTTTCAATTGCTCTGTGGGGACTGACTCCTGTATTTGCAAGTTATGTCCTTAGCTTTGCTGTGTTGGTGACGTATTGGATGGCCCATCATTATATTATTTCGATTTATGCAAAAAACGTCGATCGTCATTTGATGTTTTGGAATATGCCATTTTTGATGGCAGTTTCTCTGGTGCCATTTTCCGCTCATTTGTTGGGGACGTATGCGACAACACCTCTTGCAATATGGATATATAGTGTCCATATCATGGTGATTGGTGCTATGCTTTTACACCTCTTTCGTTATACTCTGCATGCCGCTACCATAAAAAATCCTTCGGCATTGACACAAAAAAATATCCAGCTGACCTATATTCGTATTTGTATTCCCCCCGCGTGCGCTGCACTCACTATATATCTCAGTGTGATCAACATTACCGTCGCAATTTATTTTCTCGTCTTTACGGTGGTATTCAATCTTATTCCCGGGGTGGTGCACGCCATTGATCACGCGATAGGAGATCTCGTTACAGCACCGATTGTTCGGAAGAGGAAAGAGAAGCTTCTGAAAGCACAGCCTGTTCGATACAGGCACTAAAGAATGCGACAAAAAGTGGATGGGGTTTTTCAAAGGAAGATTGATATTCAGGATGAAATTGTGTCGCAACAAAGAACGGGTGGTTCGGAAGCTCAAGAGCTTCAACGAGTTTTCCGTCAGGAGAAAGACCAGAAAAAACGAGACCCTGTGTTTCAAACATGTCCCTATAATCATTATTAAACTCATAACGGTGACGGTGCCGTTCATTGATATCAGTTTTTTGATAGATGTTGATGAGTTTAGTGCCTTCCTTAATTCTACAAGGATATGAACCCAATCGAATCGTTCCCCCATATTCTCTTTTAATGATTCTTTGTTCTTGGTCAGGCATTATGTGAATTACCGGATGTTCGGTATTAGGGTCTACTTCAGAGCTATTGGCATTTTTTAAACCTAACACGTTTCGTGCAAACTCAACTGCCGCCATCTGCATGCCATAGCAGAGGCCCAAAAATGGAATGTTATGTTCTCTTGCGTATTGGATGGCTTGTACTTTCCCTTCATATCCTCGCGAACCCCATCCTTGTGGAACTATGACTCCATCAAGGTCAGCCATCTGTTTGTTTGCGTCTTCTGTCGACAGCATCTCTGAACTTATCCAAACGATTTCACATTTATAACCTTTCGCGATAGATGCATGTTTTACGGCTTCTAGGACACTGATATGGGTGTCCGCTAGTGTATAATCACCAATGTTTCGATATTTTTCTACCATTCCGATTTTAATGGTGGGATCTATAAGATTTTTACTTTTTTCAATTAAACTGTTCCAACCTTCTAATTTTGGTTCAGCAATAGTATCTACTCCAAGTTTTTTTAATACTTTTTGAGCAAATTCTTGTTTCTCCAGCACTATCGGTACTTCGTAAATATTTCCTACATCCGGACAGAAAATAACTTGTTCGGGTGTCAAGTTCGAGTTTTGACAGAGAGTATTGAATCGTGGCGTATCAACTAATTTTTCTGATCGTGCAACAATAAAGTCAGGAAGTATGCCATTCTCGTTTAGTTGGCGTATTGACAGCTGGGTTGGTTTTGACTTTATCTCGCCTAAATTTTTCAAAAATGGGAAGTAGGATACATGGATATGTACTGTTTGTCCGGGGAGCCGTTTAGAGAGCATTCTGGTTGCCTCTAAAAACAATACACTTTGATATTCTCCTACAGTTCCTCCCAGTTCAACAATCGTATATTCTGAATCTTTTCCGGCTTCTAAAATTCGCTCTATAATTTCTTCAGGGATATCGGGAACGACTTCCACACACTTTCCTTTATAGTACAATTGTCTTTCTTTTTGAATCACTGAAAGATATATCTGGCCCGTCGTTGTGTAATTTTTTCTGCTTAATTCTTGATTGAGAAAACGTTCATAGTTTCCGAGATCTTGGTCGGTTTCAATACCATCTGCAGTGACAAAAACTTCTCCATGTTCTGCTGGATTCATGGTTCCCGCATCAACGTTGACGTACATGTCGCATTTAACAGGGGAAATCGTGTATCCTCTTGCCTTAATAAGCAACGCCAAAGAAGATACCGTCACTCCCTTGCCGACCCCAGAAACAACTCCGCCAGAAACAAAGATAAATTTTCTTTTCTCAAGTTCCATAGTATGTACCTTAATTATTTATCAGCTTAAAGAGTTTCTGTAAAAGGGGCAAGTTTTAATTGAGTGCTTACTTGTTTTTTTGACTCCAAAAGGGCATACTTGTCATATATGAAATCTTTTTTCGAGAACTCATTTTTTTATGCTTTGCAGAAAGTTTACAAGAAACCACTATATTGGTTTATCACCCTTAGTGTTGCCTTGTTGTACCTGCTCGTTGCAATTTGGATCCCGCAATGGAGCTTGATTCATTATACATTTACGTCTCCTTATTTTAGTGTGGCACAAAAAATTCACATTTATAGGGAGTCATTAGGGTGGTTTTTTTCAGGTAATACAACCATATCTCAACTGCTTACGCTATGCACTGCGTTGTTGGTGGGTGTGAACACTGCGCTTCTTGCCTATTATGTGTCTCTTCGTATTAGGTTTCAACGGGTACATGGGGTGGGGGTATTTGCTCTGATTTTTGGTGTTCTTGGTGTTGGGTGCGGTGCATGTGGTTCGGTTATATTGTCGAGCATATTTGGCCTTACGGTTGCTACTGGTATAACAGGAGTACTTCCCCTTAAAGGTCTTGAATTCAGCTTGTTAAGTATCGTGATTTTGTTAGGATCAATAGTGTATCTCGCTCGCTCAATGCAACGTCCTCTTACGTGTAACACCTAAATATGAATATCACTCAGATTACCGCCGTAGTAATGCAGACTCTTTCTATTTTGACCCTTTTGGGAGGTGTATGGTCAGTAATTACCCTCTTGCTCTTGATTATACATTCTTTTCGTCGTAAAAACCCTGTTGGGCTGATAGAACGATATGTAAAGTTTTTTGGATCAAAAGCATATATTGGGGGTTTCATCGTTGCTTTGACCGCTATGTCCGGTAGTCTTTATTTCTCCAATGTTGCGATGTATACGCCGTGTGTATTGTGCTGGTATCAGCGTATTGCAATGTATCCACTTGTAGCCCTTTTTCTGATTTCATTGATTAAACGAGCGCGCCATATTACTGACCATGTTTTGGTTTTGACAGGGATCGGAGCGGTCATTGCTTCGTTTCATTATTATGAGCAGATTACAAATACTCAGATTGTTACGTGTGGGGTGGTGGGATTTTCTCAATCATGTAACGAGAAGTTTTTCCTCACGTTTGGATATATTACTATTCCCATGATGGCGCTGACCGCATTTGTTATGATTATTCTTCTCATGGTGATGTCAAAATGTGGCGATAAGAAAGCCGTAAAGCCTTTGTTGATCGCCTAGTATGAGATGGCCAGGGAGAATGGTATCAATACGCGAGGAAGGAATCCTTGACATAGGGGGGCGACGGATTCCTTATCTCATGTCTACCCACCGCCAGGCGAGACGCATCAAATTGATAATTTCTGGGGATGGTACATTACGTATCACTGTCCCTCCGCGAATGGGAAGGGACATACCACTACAATTTGTGAATGCACACCAAGGGTGGATAGATCAGGCTTTTGCTAAACGGGATGCACGTAAACATATAGCACTTCCGCCCGATGCACCCTCGAAGAAACACTATTCAATTGCTCGCTCTATCGTGCTCGAAAAAATTCAATATTTCAATGAGTACTATAATCATCCCCATACATCAGTTCGCATAAAGGATATTCGTACGAAATGGGGGAGCTGTTCGTCGAAAGGCAATCTGAATTTTAACTATAAGCTTCAGTTTTTACCTACCCATCTCATTGATTACATCATAGTGCATGAGTTGTGCCACCTCAAAGAGATGAATCATGGCAAAAATTTTTGGAATCTTGTGGTTCAATGTATCCCTGATGCAGTAGCACGAAAGAAAGAGTTACTACGTACGCAGGTGTATTGAGTGTGGTATACTCGTTATGTAACTGTGGCTTTGCACAGGTAATATTTATGAATATTTTATGAGAATCTTAGGTAAAAGAGGTTCTTTCCGTATCTCCGCCTTGCTTATAGTGAGTATGCTATTTAGTTATCTCTCGTTAGCCCCTACTCCTGCAGTTCATGCAGCCACTATCTATACTATTGGGGGCTCAAGTCCGAATTTTAATACTCTTAGTGCGGCGGTTACCGATCTTAAAAATGCAGGAGGACAAATTCCTTACCCTATTACCGATGCGATTGTTTTCAATATTAGGACGGGGGCATACACAGATGATCCCATCTCAATTCCAGCCATTTCGGGGGCTTCTGCGACCAATACAATTACTTTCCAAGCGGAAAGTGGAAATGCAGCAGATGCTATATGGAGAGCAACACCTACAATTGGACAGCCTTATGTCATTCAACTGAATGGTACAGATTATATTACGTTTCAAAATCTAACGGTGACTGCTTTGGGGAGTGGGGCGTACGGTGTCGTATTTGATGTCGGTCATCTCGCAACTCACGACACCATTACACACACAGTGTTGAACGGACTCGTTGTATCGAGTACCGATGCTACTTATGACAAGGTCGTTATAAAATCTCTAGGGGCGTTCGATTCCATTGATGATTATTTTACTTTTACCAACAATACGGTGAACAATGGAAGTATCGGGATTATTTGTCAGGGAGATGCATATGATGAATCAAATACAGTCATTCAAAATAATACGTTTTCTGGTCAATACGATGGTGCTGTGAAGGTAGGAAATGACACGGCCCCGTTAGTGAATGGAAATATAATTACAACATCAAGCTCAAATTCAAGTTATGTAGCAATTTATGCGTATGCGTCGAATGGAGCTGCGAAAATTATTAATAATAAGATTGCAATGGCGCATGGGACAGGTATTTCAGCATATATTTTAGGTTCAGCCGGAGTCCATGGTCTTATTGGAAATAATTACATAGGTTTTGTGAATAGCGGAAGTGGCGGAGACGGTATTTTAATAAATGGTACTTCATCGTATGTTGACATTTATCATAACTCGGTTGATCTCTATGAATCTTCGAAGGCATTGTTGCATGTCAGTGGTGGTAATAATATTCAAATAAAGAATAATATTTTCTATTGTAGAAAGGGTTATGCTATACAGATTGATCCTGAAGCAATAACTAATGCAATTACATCGGATTGGAATGATCTCTATAACGAAGGTTCTCCCCTGTTTGCATTTGCAAAATACTACAATGTTAGCTCAACTCTTACAAAAGAACTTAGTACATGGCAAAGTCAAACAGGCCTTGATCTCCATTCTATAAGTGTTTATCCAGGAACTTCTGGTCAACATGGCTTTACCTCATCGTCTGATCCCACTTATTCGAACGTACTTCTCGATGGTGCAGCTACTTATCTCACCTCACCTTCCGAAATCCTCACTGATATAGTTGGCACATCAAGAACTAATCCGTCAGATGTAGGTGCAATGGAAATTTCCTTTGCTCCCCCCGGTCCCTCCACCCCCTCCACCCTCCGCAAAGACACTCTCTCCCGCGCTCAGATCAGCACTCTCTCTGATCACACCATAGAGTACACCACCGGAGGTGGTGTCGCCGCAGGCGAAACCATGACCGTTACTTTTCCTTCAGGCTTTTCTATTCCTGGTGCTCTTAACTATACCGATGTCGATGTCTCCTACGGTCCTACACTAGGAACAGAGAATGACCTTACTCTTGGTGCGAGTGCCTCTGGTGCCACCTGGGGTGCTTCTGTTTCAGGACAAGTCCTTACCATCACCTCAGGAAGTGGTACTATCTCTCCATCTTCTCGGGTGGT
>JAHFJA010000025.1 GCA_023246095.1 bacterium
ATAGTTTTATCCTTATATTTCACCGAAAGCGTTTCTTCGTTATAACGCTTTCCCCCACATACTTCGCACGCGATATATACGTCAGGCAGAAAGTGCATCTCAATCTTAATTACACCATCACCTTCACAATTACCACATCGTCCATCCGAAACATTGAAACTAAAGCGCCCATCGCGATATCCTCTCACGCGTGCTTCTTTTGTAGCGGCAAATAGTTCGCGAATGTACGTAAACACACCCGTGTAGGTCGCAGGATTTGAACGAGGTGTACGCCCAATCGGTGCTTGGTCAATCGTCACTACCTTATCAAGTTGATCCAATCCTTCGATGCGATCATGTTTAGCAGGGTTATCTACCGATAAGCCGAAATGGCGAGATAGTGCGGGATATAATGTTTCGTTGATGAGAGTACTTTTCCCACTTCCTGACACGCCAGTAACACAACAAAATACCGAAAGCGGAATTTTCACGTCAATGTTCTTGAGGTTATGGCCATGCGCATTTTTTATAGTCAAAAATCCTCGTGCGGGACGTCTTTTTGTCGGAACGGCAATTTTCTTTTTTCCTGATAAGTACTGTCCCGTAAGAGACTTACCGTTCTTTTTGATTTGTTCAAATGTTCCTTGTGCGACGACTTGTCCCCCATGAACACCTGCACCGGGGCCGATATCAATAATATGATCGGCTGCGGCCATCGTATCTTCGTCATGTTCAACGACAATAACACTATTACCCAAGTCGCGCAGTCCTTTGAGTGTATCAACGAGCTTGCCATTGTCGCGCTGGTGCAGACCAATGGACGGTTCATCTAAAATATACATAACTCCGCGCAATTCTGATCCAATCTGTGTTGCCAAGTGAATACGTTGCCACTCCCCACCCGAAAGAGTTTTTGTCGTGCGCGCAAGAGAAAGATAATCAAGTCCAACGTTATTAAGAAATGACAAGCGCGCTTTTATTTCCTTCACAATACTCTCCGCGATTTTTTTCTGTGTCGCCGTTAATTCAAGAGCCCCAACAAAATCGGATGCTTCGCGAATCGAAAGATTGGTGTACTCCACGATATTTTTCCCACCAACTAATACCGCAAGGCTTTCTTTTTTTAATCGATTGCCATTGCAATTGGGACAGGGAGTTTCGCGCATGTATTTGCTGATCGCAGCGCGCATGGCTTCCGAATCGGTTTGGCGATATAGTCGTTTCAGTTGAGGAATAACGCCTTCAAATTTTCCATAGTGCCGTTCTTCTGTTGCCTCCGTATCACCCCACAATATAAGATTAATTATATCCCGCGAATACGATTTGAGCGGTGTCCATGGGTCAAATTTATAATACTCAGCCATTCGTTCGATCTTATCCCAATGAACAGGAATAATTTTGCTCCATGGTGCGATACCACCCTCCATAATAGAACGCGTAGTGAGAGGCATGATCAACTCTTCATCAAATTCTTCCACAACACCAAGACCATGACATTCAGGACAGGCACCTTGAGGTGCATTAAACGAAAACATGCGAGGCTGGAGTTCGTCAAAGTTGAGTCCGCAATCAATACAGGCCAAGTGCTGGCTGTACATTTTTTCTTCGTACTTTTTACCGCCGATATTGTGCTGTGCTTCGGGACGCTCGGACAAGACTATCATAAATCCGTTACCTAATTTGAGCGCGCTTTCAACCGCTTCTTGCATGCGTGATTTTTCGTCAGTATCAGCATCGAGTCGATCGACAACCACTTCAATAGTGTGGCTCACGTAGCGTTTCAAAATAATACTTTCGGTTCCGAGATTATAAAACACGTCATCAACGCGAACACGACGGAATCCTTGTTTTTTCAAGTCTTCAAAAAGATAATCGTAGGTTCCTTTGCGCGCACGGACGAGCGGGGCAAGAATACTGATCTGTGCACCGTTGTAATCGGAAATAATGGACTTGCTGATACTTTGCGCATCTTGTTTGCGAATCAATTTGCTACATGAATGACAGTGAGGAATTCCGATACGGGCATACAACAAACGGAGATAATCATAGATTTCAGTCACCGTCCCCACCGTCGAGCGCGGATTGGACGAAAGCTTTTTTTGTTCAATAGCGATCGCCGGGGAAAGACCTTTGATCGAATCAACATCGGGCTTATTCATGATACCCAAAAACTGCCGTGCATATGACGACAAGCTTTCAACATAGCGCCGCTGACCTTCCGCATACAGCGTATCAAACGCAAGAGATGATTTCCCACTTCCCGACAACCCTGTAATCACCGTAAACGAATTAATAGGAATATCAACGTCAATGTTTTTGAGGTTGTGCTGTCGCGCGCCTTTTATTTGTATGAATTCCTGGTCTTTGGACATATATGCCATTCTATCACCTGATCGAAAGAGTAGCGAGAGTGTAGCATGCTTTTATTAAAAGAAAAAGACTCGATCCGCCCGTCGGCAGAAGGTCGACTTACATATACTTCTACTTCCCTTTAATACTAACGAGATGAACTGAAAAATAGAGATCAGACCCTGCAGGTATACTTCCTTGTGAATTATTACCATATGCCATTGATGCCGGAATCGCCAATTCACGATTTCCGCCAACTTTCATGCCCGTTATTCCTTTGTCAAATCCCTCGATAACCATACCTTTACCTAAGGTAAAGGTGAAAGGTTGATTCCGATCGTAGGAACTATCAAACTTTGTGCCGTCATTGAGTTCGCCCGTATATTGAACGGTAACTTCATCACCACTCAAAGCAGTAGCACCTGTGGTGCCACTAAGAAGGTCCTGTATTTTAAGTTCTGTAAGTGAAGAAACTGGAGTTACCTCTTTTTTAGGCGTCACAAGATAACCGACTGGTATGGTATTTATATACTTCTCTGAAATTCCTAATCCCAAAGAATTCATCACACTAAACGCACTGGCGGTAAAACCTAAGGAATATCTCTTCATATCTACAGGATTAACATACCACCCTTCTCCATGCGATTGGACTTGCAAGAAAATTTTTCCTTTCTGAGCCTTGGCAAACTTCATATCATATTTTGGATGTGCCATGCCTAACGTGTCAGGCACTTCTTTGGAGTTCACCATCGCTACTGGAATTTTGGCTAAATCCTTGTTGCTTATCCCAACCCCAAAACTAAGAGGAGATTGTTGGGGCACACCAGCACAAGCAAGACAATATCGTTTCTGATCCTTTGGATTTACATACCATGTTTCTCCGTTTTTTTCTACTTGTAGAAGAACGCGTCCAGAAAGTTTCGAAGCAAGCGTTTCAGCGTGAACTGATGGTAAAAAGGAAGAAAATAGCATGAAGCTCGCCACTACTATGGGGGTGATTTTTCGCAACATATTAAAGCGTATTAGACAGTATATTTAGATTCTTAACCTTATTATCCCTCATCTATTTTACAAACTTAAACGTAGAAAGAATCTTTTCTGATAAAGGAAAACAATTCTCGCTATCGTATTTAACGAGGTATGTCTTTGAAGCGTGATTCACCAAAACGATATTTCCCGGTGAATCAAGTCCGCACTCGGCTTTTAATTGATATGCTTGCTCACCGGCAATGATTGTGGCTCCTTTTTGAGTGACCCGATAATCATTTTGCGCCGTAATAACATGACTATCATTTATCCATTTTTCAAAATCGGTAACATACGTGCCCAAAAGCTCTACTGACAAGTACGTCGGCTCGCTGTCAAAAAATAAATCGGGCTTTTCTGTGATAATGATTTTTGTACTCTGCGGATCAGCGGGAATGGTTTTTCTCATTTCCTGATTAACACCCGAGAAAATGGAATAGCCACTCGGATATTTAATCTCAAACCCGTACTTATCATTATTATATGTTTTCCAATTTTCTGTACCAGGCACAACAATGTCTGCTTGTGAGACCGGCGGCGTGGCGATTCCTTGTTTTAGCGACACAGTCGACAAAATACTTTGTATCAAAGCTTTGGTATCATTAATCATCAATTGATTTTTTGGGTCGAAGTTAAACTCAAATCCGATCGTATACACAATACCGTTTTTAGGGATCCTATATTTCTCAATTACCCCCAAATCATACCGTCCTTGTTTGTATGCAGGTGCACCGGCGATCGTAATAAACGAATCTTCATACTGATATCCATAATCATCATTTTTATAAAAATCAGCTTTGAGGGTGTTGGTATCCCTGTTTTGTGGATCCTTTTCAGCTAATACACTGAAATTCCCTTGAGAATTATTGAAATAGGCAGTTGACTCAGACTTTGTTTCTTTAAATGAAGAGGGATATTGTAATGTCAATCCATCAACAGAATATGATTTTTCTGTGCTGGCGCTAGGTAAAACATTCATCGGCTTAGTTGGTACGATTACCGCCGGTACTACTGGTTGCTGACGAAATATATAGCCAGCGGTTCCCACACCAACCATCAAAACAACAAGAACAAATATTAATAATACTTTTGCCGCTTTTGTATTGAAAGACATATGAGTGATTCGATATATTATTCCAAGAATACTATTGAAAGCAACATAGAAAGCTCAGCAGGTGAAAGTTCTGCTCTCGTTTCGCGCATCGGGAAACTTATAATATGAACACTCCCATCGGCATGGGACACCAAAACAGTGTACACATTTGTTATACCATGATCGACATATTTGTAGGCGATCTGCCCACCTAACGATGTTTTTACAGGATCGGACATCAACTTTGCTGATTCTCGATCTTTGAAATATTCGCTCACATTGGTGTATTTTCCCAAATCCGCAATACTGTTGTATTTGTTCACTTGCATCTTTAGAACAGTGCCAAGGGTCACCCACAAACCATTTTGGATGCTTGTTGTATCTATCGTCGCATTGTCGGGATAAGTAAACTCTATACCAACATCTTTGTTGGTGTATGTTTTATCCGCGCCGGGTACTAATGCTTTTTTATCGACGAAGCGAAAACTTGATACAAGCTGATCAAATAATGTCATGTCGTCTGATCCAGACGGATTAAGTGAGATATGATACAAAGATCCATCGTGCATAAAGAACACTGCTTCGTGTGTTGAAACCCCCACTGCACGAGCCCGAGTCGCGACAACACCATCAATCGTTATATCCTTCTTGTCTTTGAGTTGAAGATCCGTATCATTCAAAAAAGCATCAATAGATGTATAACCACTTACATTTATGTCGCCTATAGAGGCAAGATCCTCGGTTGCATTGGGGCCAAAAAATATATCTGAGCTTCCCGCATATTTATTTGGTGCCACGCTCCATGACGAAGGATAGGAAAAAGAATATCCCTGTTCATCGTTAACATACGTCTTCATTGTTACCACAGGAGTCTTCGGCTGAGCGGGGACGACCTGGGAAGGTGTTTTAACCGCAGGAAAAGAGGAAGTGTTGGATTGCGATATTGAGCCCTTCTTGTTTGCATTTTGCAAATACACATCATACCAAATAGACCCAACAAAAAAGACGAGTGCAAATACCGTCACTGTGATTATAATTTGTGACTTATTTTCTTGAGTCATAATGAAATAGCTTAAGGTTGGTATCTTCAGTATACCACGACTACCGTTTTTTCCGTTGATGTGATTTCTTTTTTATTCCATCAAGACTGTAATCTGCCTGCATAGGCAATCCTTGCTCTTTGCGAATTTTCTGAAGAACATCACGAAGTTCAATCGCTTTTTCAAAATTAAGAAGTTCGACTGCTTCTTGCAGTTCCTCTTCCAGTTGCGCAATGTATTTACCAATATCTTCCGCTTTCACATATACCTTAAACTCATCGACGACAAGATCTTCCTTGATTTCTTTTTTAATTGATTGTGGGGTAATGCCATGTTTTTTGTTGTATGCGATTTGAATCTTTCGACGACGAGCAGTTTCGTCAATGGCCTGTTTCATGGAATCAGTCATTCGATCAGCAAACAATATCACTTTTGAGTGAACGTTACGCGCTGCACGCCCAATCGTTTGGATCAAACTTGTCGCATTGCGCAAAAATCCTTCTTTATCAGCATCCAAAATCGCAACCAACGCAACCTCAGGTAGATCCAATCCTTCACGAAGCAGGTTGATTCCTACTAGAATATCAAACACCCCTAAACGCAGTTCTTTCAATATTTTTGTACGCTCAAGAGTATCAATCTCACTATGAAGATATCTCGCTTTAAAATTATGTTCGATGAGGTACTCGGTGAGATCTTCAGCACTTCGTTTAGTAAGAGTTGTAATCAATATACGATCCCCTTTTGCAATCGTGGCATTAATTTCTTTCGCCAAATATTCCATTTGTCCTTTAATAGGTTTCACTTCCACGGGCGGATCGATCAAACCGGTCGGACGCACCACCTGCTCTACTGTCTGCTTTGAGTGACTTGCCTCATACGGGCCCGGCGTTGCACTGACACAGATCATATGTCCCATGTATCGTTCAAACTCCTGAAACTTCAACGGCCGATTGTCGAGAGCTGATGGTAAGCGAAATCCATAGTCCACCAATGTTTGTTTGCGAGTACGATCCCCTTGATACATACCGCGCACCTGAGGAAGACTCACGTGGCTTTCGTCAACACATAACAAAAAATCTTTTGAAAATGGATTGAGTGCGAAAAAATCCAAAAGAGTAAATGGTGGCTCCCCTTCTTTTCGCTTATCAAAATGACGCGAATAATTTTCTATACCCTTGCAGTATCCAAGCTGCTCGATCATTTCTAGATCATAGTTCGTTCGCTGTTCCAAACGCTGACGCTCAACGATATCCAATCGAGGCGCTTCTTGCGTCAACTCATCGCGGATTGATTGAAGTGCACCTTTACGAACCTCTTCAGGTACCATAAATGGTCGTGCAGGGAAAATATTCATCGTCTCTGGTGCCTCACGCACCGTAAATGTGATAGGTTCAATAACTTCCAATTTTTCAATCTCATTGCCGTAAAACTGCACACGATACATATCACCACCAAATCCTTGTATAAAATCGACTGTATCCCCGCGTGCACGAAATTTTCCTGCCCCTAAATCAAGGTCATTGCGCTGATATTGTAAATCGATGAGTTGTTGCAAAAATGCCTTGCGTTTGATGTTTTGACCCTTGTTCACGATAACAACATGAGATTTGAATTCATTAGGATTACCTAAACTATAAATACAAGACACGGACGACACAACAATGACGTCAGGTCGCGATACTAGTGCTGCGGTCGCTTCAATGCGCAATTGATCAATTTTTTCATTAATTTGAGTTTCTTTTGATATATACGTATCAGTCTGAGGCATATAACTCTCCGGCTGATAGTAGTCATAGTAGGACACAAAATAACAGACCTTGTTATTGGGAAAAAATTCTTTGAATTCGTTGTACAGCTGTGCAGCGAGTGTTTTGTTATGAGCAAGGACTAATGTTGGTTTCTGAATGTTTTGAATCACGTTGGCAACCGTGTACGTTTTCCCCGACCCGGTCACACCAAGCAATGTTTGAATGGGATATTTGTCATATCCTTTTGTCAGCTGTTCTATCGCCTTAGGCTGGTCTCCTGCAGGCTGGTAATCGGAAACTAATTGAAATTTCATAGTATTATGTTTGTTTTTGAGATTATACGCTTTTTTATCCCTTTTGCCAGGCCTTGGTATCCTTTATTGACTTGCTCCCGCTTAGCCTGTGCAGCAAAACCACCACCAGTCACACTGGTCTTTTTTCGACGTTCTACTTCGCGTCGCACTGATTTTATTGGTGCACGTTTCATATATGTCCATTGTACCGCAATCATGCCAGCTGGGCGAATGTTTCTGGAAATGCAAAGAAGGTCTGATTAATCAGACCTTCGATATTAATGTTTTGCTCTTTGTGAGCAAGTTTTACCTTTTTGTTTATTAAAAAAGATAAAACTTTGTTTGCGAACGGCAATGTTGGTATTAAGAACAAGGACAATACCGAAAAATAATTGGGTGAATGCTCAACAATAGAGTCAATCAAAGGAGAATAAAGGTTATTGTGAAATAACCAAACGCTACTTCTTCCCAAAAAGATCAGGCATTGAATTCACAGCAAAGTGAATCCGAACACAAGACACTAAAGGCTACAAAGAACTTGTAAGTTACTGTTGACCACACCGGCTACAGAATCTGTAAATGAAGGGATGTCCTTCATAAATGCAAATCAATAGACGTAGTGTCTAAGACTAGAGTGAAGAAACTAATCTTCAAGGCACTAAATTAGTGCACTCAATAGAAAAAGACCAATAACCTACAAAAGAAAGAATACCAGGTTTCAAAATACCGTCAAAGGGGTAGTTATCCACACCCCACCTAAAACGTCCCCACCGCAATAAACGTCAAGGTATTACCATAGTCACTTGCCGCAGGAGTCGTGGTCGCCACCGAGGCTTTGAGGAGAAGAGCAGCTCTTCCGGCACTGACGGGTGCTCCACTGGTAGTGAAGAGAGGTGCTGCGGATGTTTGTATCTTACCGACCGTAGGAGTACCGGTGTTAGTGGAGGTACAGTTTGAGGTACCATCTGCGTCGTAGTTGGCATTGGCAAGAAGAGTACCGGTAGTAGCAGTGAGAGAGGACAGACAGGCGCCTATGCGCTGCTGACCCGCCGTGATGGTAGCTTCGTCAGTAGGAAGAGTAATCGTGGTACTAGTAGCAACCGAGGAAAGACCGGTGTTTGCTCCTTGCATGCTGACGGTCGCT